>JAFGTN010000204.1 GCA_016934075.1 Pirellulales bacterium | reverse complement strand
AGTTTGGGAAGCGTGCGCCCGCTGCCGACCATGGCGGTGACAACATCCTGATAGAGCGGTTCGCCATCGGCGCCTGGCTCCTTGGTGCGGTCCAGCACGGCTACCACCTTGGCGCTTTTGGGCATGGCCGCCATGAAAGCCTTGGAGTCGAACGGACGGTAGAGGCGAACCTTAATCATGCCGACCTTTTCGCCTTTTGGCACGAGGTGCTCGACTGTGTCTTCGACGATACCGCAGCCTGAGGTCATGCAGATGATGACACGCTCGGCGTCAGGGGCGCCGACGTAGTCGAATAAGTGGTATTGCCGACCGGTGAGTTTGGCGAATTTGTCCATCGTCTCCTGCACGATTCCAGGAGTGACATCGTAGTAGGGATTACAGGCTTCACGGGCCTGGAAGAATACGTCGGGGTTCTGGGCCGTTCCACGCAGCACGGGTTTTTGGGGATTCATGGCGCGGTCGCGGTGAGCCTGCACCAGATCCATATCGATCATTTCACGCACATCGTCTTCGCTGAGTTGCTCGATACGGTTGACTTCGTGCGAGATGCGGAAACCATCGAAGAAATGCAGGAATGGCACGCGGGTTTTGAGCGTGGCGGCATGGGCGATAGTTGCCATGTCCTGGGCTTCCTGGACCGAGCCCGAAGCCAGCATGGCCCAACCCGTCGAACGGCAGGCCATTACGTCCGAATGGTCGCCGAAGATCGACAGTGCGTGGCTGGCGATCGTGCGGGCCGAGACATGGAAGACGGTCGGGGTCAATTCCCCGGCAATCTTGAACATGTTGGGGATCATCAGCAAGAGGCCCTGAGAGGCGGTAAACGTGCTGGTGAGCGCTCCGCCTTGAATAGCACCGTGAACGGCGCCGGCGGCGCCGGCTTCACTTTGCATTTCGATGACATGCGGCACGGAACCGAAAATGTTCTTGCGGCCGGCCGCCGCCCATGCGTCGGGCATCTCACCCATGCCCGAGGAGGGCGTAATGGGATAGATGGCCATGACTTCATTGCACATGTGGGCGATGTTCGACGTCGCTTCATTGCCGTCGATGGTGACGAAGCGTTTTTCTGACACTGGTCAATCTCCTAAAAAATATATTCAGTAAAATTGTTTTGTAACTGTTCCGTTGAATAAAAATACAATTTCGCAAAAGTCCAGTTATAAATAATTTTGCCGTGAAAAAGTAAGCATTCCACAACAAACGATTAATAGCCTGCGTCTGAAAGAAACAAAACTCGCCAGTCACGCCGCAAGACAGCTAGGAAAGTAGATCGCCGGGGGGGCGAGCCACCGTATGCCAAGCCGAGTTGTCGATGCTAGGGCCGCTGGTCCGCAGCCCGTTGTGTCTTTGGGTTGCGATTAGACGCAGCAAAAAGATGTATCCAGTCTCATTACGACTGTTCAATAGGTCCACTGTCGGCACTTATATAGCAAAACTGGAATTCATCACATAAAAAATTACCGGCAACCGCCCATTTTCGCAAGGGGGGGCGGAGGGGAGTTTTTGAAAAGAAGGCCGCAGTTGAGACAGAGTCTCATATATGACAGCCCCCGTTTATACTATTGAATGATTTGCCACGCAAGCGAAAAGTACTACAATCGACAATGTCATCAATAATCCGCGTGCTTTAGTTTTTGCTGATTCACACTCTTTTTATGAAAACGGAAAACTAGGGACCATCATGAAACTAAAATCCATTCGCCATTTCTGGATACTTTTGCTGGCTTTGATTTCGGGAACAGCTTTCCTGGAAACGTCTAACGCGGCTGAACGCCCGAACATTCTCTTCATTATCGTCGACGACCAATCGCCGTTCGACTTGAAAATCTACAATCCCAAGTCCACGTTGCAGACGCCGAACATCGACCAGTTGGCGGACCAAGGCATGGTGTTTAACGCCGCTCATCACATGGGTTCCTGGTCCGGTGCCGTATGCACGCCCTCGCGGCACATGGTGATGTCGGGTCGCACCGTCTGGCATATTCCCAATCGACTCGGCCGAACCATTAATCCGAATAACAACAACCGGAAACTGGTGCCGCCCGATTTGGCCGAGTATACCATGGCAGCGGTTTTCAATCGCGCCGGTTACGATACCATGAGGACTTGCAAGCGCGGCAACAGCTACGAGGCCGCCAACAAACTCTTCACGGTCTGTCACGATGCGACCAAACGAGGCGGAACTGACGAAAGCGGGAGCGCCTGGCACGCCGATAGGGTGCTCGAATATCTCAAGCATCGCGAGGAAACCGGAGATACCGATCCCTTTTTGATTTACTTCGGTTTCTCACATCCGCACGACACGCGCGATGGCAAACCGGAATTGCTCGCCAAATACGGCGCGGTGAACCATACGGATAAGAACGTTCTCCCGCCGGCCAATCCGAAGCAGCCCGCGGTACCGGTCAACTATCTGCCGGCCCATCCTTTCAATAATACCCACATGCAAGTACGAGACGAAATCGCCGTGAGCGGTGTTTGGGACAAACGCGACGAGCGCACCATTCGAAATGAACTGGGGCGTGAATTCGCCTGCAGCGAAAATATCGACATTCAACTTGGTCGCGTGCTAAAGAAACTCGAAGCCATGGGAGAGTTGGACAATACCTATATCTTCTATACTTCCGACCATGGTATTGCAATCGGACGCCACGGTCTGCAGGGGAAACAGAATCTCTACGATCACACATGGCGCGTACCGTTCATCGTCAAAGGCCCCGGAATTAAGCCCGGTTCACGCGTCGAGGGAAACATCTATCTACTGGATGTTTTGCCCACGCTCTGCGACCTGGCCGGCATCCGGGCACCGAAAACTTGTGAAGGCATCAGCCTCAAGCCCATACTCGAAGGCAAGCAAAACACCGCGCGCGACGTCCTGTACGGCGTCTACAGCGGAGGTTCTAAACCCGGTATACGCTGTATCAAAAAAGGCGACTGGAAGCTGATCAAGTACGAATCGATCAAAGACAATTCACGTACAACCCAGTTGTTCAACTTGGCCGAGAATCCGCACGAATTCATCCGTGAGCACCACGCTCCCCAGGTAAAGGAATTAATCGGCGTCACACCGTCGAAGCAGCAAGTGAATCTCGCCGATCATCCCCGTTACGCGTCTAAACGGAAGGAAATGGAACAACTGCTCCTTACCGAAATGCGCCAACATGACGATCCGTATCGATTCTGGGATCAACCGGATGACGGGCTGGTATCGCGGAAGTCAATAATTCGACAAGGCAAAAAGAGCAAGAAATCCAAAAAACAGGGCAAGTGATGGTACCATCTACGCCCAAACCGGTAGATGTCGATAATGCGGTGTTGACCTCAAAGCGCAAGGTTTGGATACGGCGTTTTCGACGCTGGCTTGTATTGTACGTGGTTGTGCCGTATGTGGTTTTAGTGCTTGGTTTCGCCGTCTTCCAGCGGCGTTTGCTCTACCGCCCCACGGTCGTGGATGCCATTAGCCCCCAAGATTCGCGGATGCCTTCCGAGCAAGTTAAGCAACTTGAGGTTACGACACACGATGGTTTGAAGCTCAGTGGTTGGCTGTTGTTGCCCTACGACCACTCGGGAGCGGAACGGCTGTTGGTGCTTTACTTTCCAGGAAATGCCGAGAATCGAATCGCGCACGCGCCCGATTGTCGCGATTTTACATCGCTGGGAGCCGATGTGGCGATATTCGACTATCGTGGTTTTGGCGACAATCCGGGCTCACCCAGCCAAAAGGATATCGCGGCCGACGCACGGACAATATGGAAACATCTCACCCAGGACCTGGGCTTGCCGGCCGAACGGATCGTGCTGTTCGGAGAATCGCTTGGCGGCGGCGTAGCCACGCGACTTGCATCGGAACTTTGCCAGAACGGAACTCCGCCCGCCGGGCTGATCGTGGCCTCGACGTTTTCTTCCATGACCGATACGGTCGCATGGCATTACCCTTACTTCCCCGTGCGGATGTTTCTGCTGGATCGCTATCCCTCGGACGACCGTATTACGGAGGTAACATGTCCGATTGTGTGTTTACACGGAACCGAAGATAAGATAGTCCCCATCGAACTGGCCGAAAAACTCTTCGCGGCAGCACCGGAGACATCGGCCTCGGGCGTGAAAAAACGCTTCATCGCTTCGCCCGGGATGGGACATAACGCTACTTCAAGAGAATCGCTGGAACAGGCCGTTCGCGGTTTGTTTGATACGGACGACAACCGTCAAAGTAGCAAGTGAATCTCGTCGATGCCCCTCGTTACACGGCTAAATGGAAGGAAAAGGAACAACTACTCCTTGTCGAAATGCGCCGACATGACGATCCCTATCGCTTCTATGGTCAACCGGTTGACGGCCTGGTGCCGCGAAAAAAAACGGGAGACCCGACAAAAAGCGAAAGAAATCTCAAAAGCAGGGCAAACGATAAGAACACACTTGGACGCGTTGAATCAACTTGCGATATGGTGGCTTTTTGATCCTACTGCTCTTCGTCCGGCTTTTCGTCCGGCACTTCGTGGATGGCGAACATGTCTCCATCCTCGTCGAAACCCTCCAAAGCCGGCGCAGGTTTGGTTGCATCGGGTTTGGGTGGGGCGGGGGCTGGGTTTTGCTGGGCCGGTGTCGCCTCTTGGACTGTAGCCTCGGGCGAAACATGGCCGGCCGCTGGTCGCTTGAGGAACGCGGTCCAAAACATCTCCCCTGTCTTGCCTGGGGCGTAGTTGACCGTAACCAGGTCCCAGCCGTCTTGGCCCAAAGTGTTCAGTTCCCGGGCCAGATATGAGTCGGTCTTTCTTGCGAGAGACATGTACTCCCAGCGTTGCTGTGCTCTAACGGTCGCAGTTTTGGTCATTTCTTTCCTCCCTAAGGTTAGTCAGTTATGACTGAATTACTTCCGACGCCGGGTGGATACACCCGGGCGAGTTTTTTAAAACTCAGAACATGTTTGAAAAATGGCTGTAGTTTGTTAATAGTGTGCCACTACTGGTTGCCCAGCAGTGTTCTCATGTATCAGGCACTCTGCACTGCTGGACAAGCCAGCAGTGGCACACATTTCAAAACACGTTTGTACGGTATTGTACTACCGGCGCCACTGCTCAATCAAGACCTTCGCCCCCAAGGATGCAACCATGTCATTTCAAGTACGGACATCAATAGTTCTGTATGGCCGTTTCAGGAGGACGTGCATTATGGTATCGGTCAAGAGCCTCTTGCAACATGGCACGCACTCGCTGCGTCTCTGGGGATAGATTTGTCAAGGGTGTCTTTTCCAAACAATCGTTGCTGATGTCGTAGAATTCGCCCGTGCGATACAGCTTGTATCGCTGGTTCCTGGCCCACTCTCTCCCGTTGGGACCTCCATTTCTGCTATACCATGAGTAAATCCATTTCCGAGGATTGCCTTCTTTACCTTGCAACTGTGGCCAGAAACTCCTGCCGTCGATACCCAACTTCGATGGAACCGTTGCACCGGCAACCTCGCACACAGTGGGAAGAAAATCGCTGAAATCAACAAGGTCGGTGCAAACTTTGCCCGCGGGAATAACACCGGGCCAATTTGCGATAAGCGGGACGCGCGTACCCGCGTCAGTCATCTTTCCCTTTCCTCCAGCAACCCTACGCCCGTTCATCAAGGAAACGACCGTTCTACCGGTTCCGTTATCGCCGGTGAATATAATCAAAGTATTGTTACGTATTCCTAGGGCCTCGATCTTTGTTTTGATCTTACCGACGATTTTGTCCATATACGAGACCATGTCGCCGAAATTCTTCGCATTACCTTTGCGGCGTTTGCGGGCTTTGCTTTTCGGATTCCAGTTGGGCGAGTCTGGGGTGGGAACGAATGGACTATGGGTAAGGATCATGGGGTAGTAGGCAAAAAAAGGCTTGTCCTTGTTTCGTTCCATGAAATCACAAATGAAATCACTGGCGACGTCGGGGCCATACTCTCCGTTGGTATAGTCAACGGCTTTGCCGTTGATTTCCAAATGGGGATTCGAATAACGTGTATCACGTTTGTTTTCATCCGCTCTTCCGCGCGTGTGCTGCCAGAGGCAGGACTCGTCAAATCCGAAGTGCCGTGGTGAATCCGGCTGATTGCCTAATTGCCATTTCCCCGCCACGCAGGTTACATAACCGCGCTGTTTCAGCAAATGGGCAAACGTCTTTTGCTTCCTGTCCAACAGGCCGAACTCCACGTAATTGCGCACATTGTAAATCCCTGTCATAATCTGCGCGCGTGACGGTGTGCAGAGAGGCTGGGAGTAGCAGTGCTCGAATCTCATGCCCGTTCTCGCAAGATTGTCCAGCACGGGCGTCTTGTAGGATGTTCCGCCATCGGCGCCGATACATTCGTACCCCAAATCATCCACCATAATCAGGATAATGTTAGGTTTCTCCACGGCAGCCGCCGCGACGGCTGAAAACAACAGGAATAAGATGCAAAAGGCGAATCTGGTCATGGGTACTCTCCTGAAAAGGTTATGTTTATTGGTACTAAGGCGGATGCATCACTCCAACTGAAGATTGTACACTCCCCAACAGAGATCATGCAAACGACAGAGCTGATTTTCCAATGGAAATACGACGTGTTACTCAGACAGTGAGTCAGCAAGGGCACGCAACAGTGCCGCCCCATCTCCGCGCCATGCGCTGCCGTGCATGCAGGCGAGTGTCTTCGGCTCGGTTGAGGCCAGTTTCTCAACTAGCGCCCGCCCATTCTTCGTGTGGGAATAATAATCCATCTTATGGCGGAACGACTCGCTCGGGCCAAGAATATCCGACTCCGTAAGGGGAGGACGGTCAGCGCCACCCTGCGTGAACAGGTCGCCACACAGCAACGTAGAGGTCCGTTCTTCTGTTAAGAAACCGCAGTCCCATGCGTGCGGCAGATGCGGCGTATCGATCCAACGTACGGTATGCGTCCCCAAAGTGATTGACTCACCGTCGGAAATCGGGCGGGGGGCTCGATCAGCAAGATCATTTATCGATACCATGGCAGCCACCGTACTGCAAAGGGGCACGGATTGCGGAGCTACGGCAAGCCATTCATTCAGTGCGCCACACTCGTCGGCTTCTACATGTGAAAATGCAATATAGCGAAGTCGTTCAACCGGTAGCACACTGGCGACCGCTTCGCGCACCAGCGGAAACATCTTGCGCGGGCCAGTGTGGAAGATCAATGGTTCATCGTCCAAGATGAGGTACTGGTTAAACGAGAAGCCGCCTGCACCTTCAATCTGAATCGATGTGCTGATGCGGTAGATGCCATCGGCAACTTCATGCACGTTCGTTTCCGGCCGAGTACTTGTAACCGCCATGATATTCTCCTTGCAGAATCGGTTCAGTTCTAAGGTTGCTACATCCGGCTCGAATCCGTGTGGCAGGCCATGAACGAAACTGGCAGCGTAACTTCCAGATAATGCATAACTATAGGCTGTCGGCAGAGAAATTCTATAGCCTGTTAGTAGGGTGTACCATCGAAACTCCGAATACGACGTATCTGGATAATCCTCCATTATTTCAGATTCGCCTTGTGCGTTGGACAATTACACAGATTCTTATGGTAATGGCTGCGACAGACGCTAGTGATGAAAACCGGATGCCTCTTCGGCTGACATCGGTGTCTGCACAGGGTGCTGCTGGAAGTGTTCAATTGCCCGCTTCATGTCCTCCAGCAACAGTGCTCCAAGGTCGCGACTGACGCCGTGACGTACGAGAATCCGTTGGATCACCACGTCTTCGCAGTCGGCCGGAAGAGAATAAGCGGGCACCTGCCAGCCGCGGGCGCGCAAGCGGTCTGCCAAATCGTAGAGGGTGAATCCCGGACCGATACCGTCCTTGATCTTCCAGCACAAGGCCGGAATGCCGGCGTTCATGTCGCCGCCATATAGGATTTCGAAAGGGCCGAGTTTCTTGATCTCAGCAGTGAGGTATTGAGCGGTTTCGTAGCTGGCCCTGTGGATTTTGTGATAACCCTCCTTTCCCAGGCGGAGGAAGTTGTAGTATTGGCAGGCGACCTGCCCGCCCGGTCGCGAGAAATTCAGAGCGATGTCGCGCATATTGCCACCCAGGTAGTTAACCCAGAAGATCAAGTCCTCGGGAAGATCCTTCGCCTCCCGCCAGAGGACCCAACCAACACCTAGAGGCGACAACCCGAATTTGTGTCCCGAACTGTTGATCGACATGACGCGGGGGATCCGAAAGTCCCAGACCAGATCCGGTGCACAAAAAGGTGCAAGAAAACCGCCGCTGGCTCCGTCGACGTGGATCGGTATGTCAAAACCAGCATCCTTTTCCAATTGATCCAGCGCAGCGGCCACGGTCTGCACAGGTTCATATTGGCAAGTGAACGTAACGCCCAGCGTAGGCACCACGCCAATCGTGTTTTCGTCGCAACGTTTGATGACCTCATCCGGCGTCATCAGCAGCCGGCCGTGCTCCATGGGGATCTCGCGATGTTCGATATCCCAATAGCGTGTGAACTTGTGCCAACAGATCTGCACCGGGCCGGTAATCAGGTTCGTCCTGTCGATCGGTTTTCCGGCAGCCTTGCGTTTGGCCTCCCAACGTCGTTTCATTGCCATCCCACCAAGCATGGCAGCTTCACTTGAACCGGTCGTGGAGCAACCGATCGTATTCGCCTTGGCGGGGGAATTCCAAAGGTCGGCAAGCATATGGACGCAACGAGCCTCGACTTCGGCGGTCTGGGGATACTCGTCCTTGTCGATCATGTTCTTGTCCAGACACTCGTCCATCAGTTGGTGGACTTCTGGTTCGAGCCAGGTTTGGCAGAACGTGGCCAGGTTCTGTCGTGAGTTGCCATCCAGCATCAATTCGTCATGCACAACCGCGTATGCGTGCCGCGGGTCCTGCTCGATCTCGGGAAACTTGAATTTTGGCATGCTCACTGAGAGATCTACCGAAGCATAAACATCATCTTCGAGGTTCTCTCGGATGGAATCCTTTTCGTGCAAAACCATTTTCTT
>JAFGTN010000203.1 GCA_016934075.1 Pirellulales bacterium | reverse complement strand
GAGGGCCGGGAGCCATTGAAACCAAAGCCACTGGTTGTCGAGCCGAGACCTGTCGATTCGACAAAAGTTGAGCCCCGAGAACCTGATTCCAAGCAACCGCCGAAACCACCGACTGGCGACGGGCAGCCCAGCAAACAGCCACCCGATTCCAGCACTGATCCCAAAGCCACTCCACAGTCAGGCGACCAGAAGCTTGCGGTTCCTTCGGAAGATGAACGCCACAAGGCGCGTGTTCAGATCGAAGAAAAATTCGGCGCATTCGGTGGTTTGAGCCCACTGGATAAGGCTCGTTTTGCCAAGCGGTTATTAGAAGCATCAAAAATCGGAGCGACGGCGGGAGATGCGGCGGTTCGTTATGAAATGATGGATATTGCTTCAGGACTATTCGCCGAGGGTGGAGATATGAAAATCGCCTTTACGACGATTGATATGATCGGCGATCATTACAAAATCGATACCTTGACGGCCAAAATTTCGCGCCTGTCTTCGGCAGCCGCCACGGCCAAGGATGCAGTGCGGATTCGCCAGATTGTTGAAGTCGCCGGTAATCTGATCGACGAAGCGGTCGCGTTGAGGCGATTCGATACGGCGTTGAGAATCGTCGAAGTCACGTTGCGGGTCTGTCAGCACCCGGACGGCAGGCCTTTGCGAAAGAACGTTGCCAACCGCCGCAAGGAGATTCGCAAGCAACAGGAAAATTATGAGCGAATTCAAACGGCGAGGGAGAAACTGAAGGCCGACGCGGGCGACGAAGAGGCCAATCTGGTGTTAGGCAGCCATTTTTGTTTCGACGAGAACAACTGGGCCGGCGGATTGCCGCTTTTGGCTAAGGGAAAAGACGAAGGTCTGGCACAATTGGCACGGATGGAGTTGGAAAAACCGCCGCAAAACACCGACGAGGAAATCGAGCTTGCCGACGCCTGGTGGGCGATGGCCTCGAAGGCTTTCGGCCCGCGAAAACGCCCCATAATGCTGCGAGCCGCCCATTGGTACAAACAGGCACAGCCCAAGCTGACCGTGGGTCCCATAACCAAGCACGTCGACAAGCGTCTGGAAACAATCGCTCGCTTGACGGAAGCCAAGGTGGAATAAGTAGAGACCGATCAATAACTTGTGGTGCAGGCTTCCCACCTTCAGGTAAAGATAACCTACTTAACTACACGCAACAACCACCCGTCGCCTGGACCGAGCTTGATCTTTACTTCACGGTTGGCGTCCATGACAGGGCCATGGGACCATTTCCCTGTGGTTCGGTCCAGTTCCTGGAGTTTGCTGCCGAGGATCTCGACCTTCACTGTCGCTTCCGCATTCTGCTTATAGCTTCGGTTGACGACCATGAAGGCCGTTGTCTTGCCGTTCTTGCCAAACAGCCCGAGCACGAACTCACCGTCGCCGGTGAATCGCACAGGGGCGTGGGTTGGTACCGCTCGGGTTCCGTAGGGCAGAGGGGCTGTGTGGTAGACAGCCTTGGAATCCAGTTCCATTAGGGCTGGACCAAAGTGGGCAATTTCGGCGTTGAGCGCGGCAACTTCCTTGACCATGGGTGACGGTTTGCCATCTCGATAGAGTCCGCCGTATCTCTCAGGGCCCCAGTAGGTGAAATAGCTAATACCACGTCCGCCGTAGGCCATCGTCGTGAAGACCAGCAGTCGTGTTTCCGCTGGATTGGGCAGCCGCCACGACTTCTCGATCGTACAAGCCTGAATGATGTTCACAAAGGGCTTGCTAGCCTCGATGGCCGCGTCCCGAATCAGGGCCAGGTTCAGGAAATACTGGCTGCCGTCGGACTGCTTCATGAAATGGTAGTGATCGTAGCTGATCAGGTCCGGCTTGACGATCTCAATGAACTTCTTGAGGTGTTCGCGGTAAGCCAGCACGGTCTTGTTACTGGTCCCGACTCCGGCGAAGTTTTGGGGATAGCCGACCTTGGCCCGCTGGGCGGCGTCGGCACTTACACCGAGTTGAGCCTCGCTGGCGTAGGTGGGGAAGAGGTTGATGTATGCCGGGTGGGCTGGGTCACGCTGGCGGAGATAGGCGACCAATTTGCCGAGGCCGGGAAACGCGCCCGCGCCCGGCTCGTCGGTAATGAAATAGGCTTCCAAGGCCGGGTGTTTTTTGACCTTCTCGATGAGCGCGTCGAGTTGGGCTCGTTTGGCGGCATCGTCGAGCGTTGCTGGATTCAGGAGGCCGCTGGTGAGCATGGCACGCAACTTGTGCCTGGCGGCCACGTCCAGCCCGTCGACCGGCACCCATGTCATGTTGTAGTGTTCCGCGGCCACTGCAGCCAGGGCCTGATCCGTGGCCGGCGGCGGGCACCAGAAGGTGATGATGAACTGCTTCTGGGGCCATCCCTTGTTCTTGGCCGGTTCGGCAGCGTCAGCTACAAGTGAGCCAGCCACAAGTGAGATTGTTGTTAGAACAATCGCTACGAGCATCCACTTTACGTTCATGAAAGGTTCCTCCCGCCGCGACAGATAGCCCGACGTTGTTGACGAAATAACCGGATAGCAATTATGACAATATACACCATTGATTTTAGTATAGACGCATATCGCAGGGAAGAACCCACGGCAAGTCCGCCAAAAGCCGTGCTTCCTTTGGAAGCCTTTGGTCCATTAGCTGTGGGTGTTCAATAGCGCAAGACCTTGACAGCGAGCGAGCACGGGATTATTAGTATAGGCAGACATTTGGGGATATTTCGTTCGAAATCCCTGCTCAATCGCGGCTAACTCTCTCATGGCAGTGATCCATGCGAGATTCGCGAGGAGGCAGAGTTGCCATGTTTCGGCTGTTGTGGTTGCCGGTGCAAATTTTCGAGTGCGGACGGGTTGTGGACACTCATAGTGAATCACCCCGATCAAAGGTCGGGCAAAATCCAAGGGGATTTACACTCGTCGAGCTGCTTGTGGTGATTGCCATCATTGGCATCTTGATAGCTTTGCTGCTTCCCGCTGTGCAGGCAGCACGCGAAGCAGCGCGACGGATGCAGTGCAGCAACAACCTGAAGCAGATCGGTCTGGCATTGCAAAATTATCATTCGGGCCACGAGGTCTTTCCGTACGGCGTGCACGATCTGGGACCAAAGGTTACGAATGTGATCGGCCATTCCTGGTGGCCGCGGATCTTCCCCTTCCTCGAACAAGATCCCATGGCCGAGTACGACTATCATGAGAACTGGATTGCGACCAGCCCGCACAATCAAGGCGTGGTCGGCGATCAGGTATATAATTTCATGCAATGCCCGTCGAGCAGCTTGCCGCGCATGTCCTCGTTCGGCAATTTTTCCATCCAGGGTCCGATGTACGTGGGCATTGCCGGGGCCGTCGATCATTCCACCACCAAAGCGGCCGGTCACCAGGGCAGTATTGGCGACGTCTCGGCGGGCGGCGTGTTACTCTACAAGGATCATGTGGGAATTCGTGATATCAGCGACGGGACATCCAACACGATGATGGTCGGCGAACAATCCGACTGGTGCCGCGATGCGTCGGGCGCGACCATGAACTGCCGCAGCGATTGCGGGCATGGATTCACGACCGGCGCGCGTGATCTGGATTGGGATCAGCGCACGTTCAATCTCACAACCGTACGGCACCCGATAAATGAGAAGTCGTCGACGGCGCTGGGGGTGCTGGCCAATTGCGGTACCAATCACCCCATCCAATCCAGTCATCCAGGCGGCGCTCAAGTGCTGTTGGCGGATGGTTCGATTCAATTTCTGGTGGACGAGACGGATTTGCAAGTCTTATACAATCTGGCCAATAGGAATGACGGCAATGTCGACGAAGCGATGCCTTGATACAACCGGTTTCGCTATTTGCATGCTGAGCTGTTTGCTGCTCGTCGGTTGCGGTTCCAGCCGAACTTTGGGACGTGTGAGCGGTCGAGTGTCGTTGGACGGAAAGCCTTGCGAAGGGCTGACCGTTGTGTTTGCCTGTGCAGAACAACGAGCATTCATCACGGCACACGTCGGTCAGGACGGACGCTATGCCGTGCAGATGGCGGAAGGTTACGGATTGCCGCTAGGAACTTACGAGGTCAGTATTCGGCCGGCACCGCCCACCAACTGGGATCGCCCTCCAAGCACAACACTGATCCCGTCTAAATACCGCGATCCCAAATCGAGCGGCCTGACGTTGACCGTGGTGGAGGGAGAGAATCAATTCGATATTGCCATGGTAAATGCTCGCTAAATTATGTTCGTTTCAGTTTCATTCCTTTTATGTGCTTGCCTGGTGATTGGCGTCGAGACCGCTTCGCAAAGCGACGCGGGAAATTCGTCGTTGATTAGCGTGGATTACCGGGAGCTCGTATCGCGATCGGACCTGATTTACAAGGCTCCCGTCAAGGAGGCGGTCGAAGGTCACGCAGTCGGCAACGGGCGTATGGGATCCATGGTCTGGACGACGCCCGCCGCGCTGCACATGCAAATCAACCGCAACGATGTTTTCGCGGTGAACAAGGACCACATCGGGAGTCAGACGGACTCGGTCGACTATTGCAGCGGTTGCGGGCTGGTTACGGTTGAGGTTGGCGGCAGCCCATTTGCTCGAATAGGTCCGTTTGAACAAAAACTGTGCCTTTACGATGGCGAAGAACTAATTACCGGTAAAGATGTATCCGTGCGATGCTTTGCATGTTCGACTTCGGATGTGATGGTTGTCGAGATTGACGACCGGCGTAAAAAGCCGCTACCTTTGGAATTGAGTGTTTCGATGTGGCGTGCCGCGAATGTAATTACCCCCGAGGCAAACAAGAACTCCAGCGGATACCACCGGGCCTGTTATGACTTTCTTCAGCCTGCCGTCGAAACTGTGGTTCTGTTACAGCAGTTCGACGAGTATTTCGATCCTATGTATGAAAAGTCGGCCGATTACCATTGCCGCTCGGCGGTTGCGGTCAAGATGGCCGACTGTGCTGAGCAGGTTCTATCGCCCGACAAGCGGACCCGCAAAATAGTAGCTCCGGCAAAGTCCGGCAAGAGATTGATACTAATTTCCTCCGCGGCGTCATTTTCGCGGAGCGATGATGTTAGCGCCACGGCCAAGAACTTGCTCGATGCGGTGATGGACAAGTCGTACAAAACTTTGCGGCAAAGTCATGTGAGGTGGTGGCATGATTTCTGGTCGCGTACGTTTGTCGACCTGAGCAGTAAGGACGGTTCGGCAGAGACGATGGAGAGAATCCGTAACTTGCACCTTTACTATATGGCATCGAGTTCCCGCGGGTTGTATCCGCCGAAGTGGAACGGTTCGATATTTGCCGTGGACGGAGATGACCGGAATTGGGGTGCGCAGTATTGGATATGGACTACCGAATCGCTTTATTGGCCCTTATTGGCGGCGGACGCCGTCGATCTTACCGACTCGTTCTTTGATATGTATGTCGGGCAACTTAACGCGGGTGCTGAACAGGCGGGGCCACAACGGTGGGGAGTAGCCCAAGGTGCATATTACCCGGAAACGGCGGCCTTCGACGGGCCGGTTGTACTGCCCGCGGATGTTGGGAAGGAGTTCAAAGATGTTCTCTACGGTGTGAAAACAAAAGAAGATCTTTCCGATTTGGCAAAAATACTATGCGGGTACTGCTCGCAACTTAGAGCGGTTACGACTTATAAGCAGCGGTTTTCGTGGATAAGTCACGTTGCATCATCTGGCAGCGAAATTGCCGTCCATGCCTGGTGGCGATATCGTCATACGGGCGACAAGCTGTGGCTTGCCACGCATGCCTATCCGCTTTTGAAAGGCACGGCCGAGTTTTATCGTCATCTTGCCAAGAAGGGGGGCGATGGACTCTATCATATAGAAGGCACAAACGCGCACGAGGATTACTGGGGAACTGATGACGGAATTTACGACCTGGCCGCCATCCGTGGCACGGTTCCTTTAGCAATTCGAGCAGCGGAAATACTCGACGTCGATGCCGAGCTAAGGACCAAGTGGCAGGCATTCTTGGACAAGCTGGCACCGTATGTGATGGGAAGTGACCCTGGATCGGTCGGTGTTTTAGCTAAGGATGCATGGGCGGCGGGCCATTATCATTTCGTGCAAGGTAGTCATAATTCCGAGGATGTTTGTCTTGTGCCCGTATTTCCGTTCGAAGACTGGACGCTTGAAACTCACGAAGCAAACATGGACCGCATCGTGCGGAAAACTATGGATCTTTCGCCCAGGTTCCAGTCGATCCTCAAAGGTGCGAAATGCAACACCGCGATTCGTTCACCCGTGGCTTGGGCCCGAGCCGGCCGTGGCGAGATGATGCCGAAAATATTGGCGAGCTACTACAAGGCGTTCTCGCCATTGGGGAACGGGATGAGCCTTTTCGAAGGAAAAACGGCTCATTCGATCGAGCATCTGGGAATGCTGACATGCACCATACAGGAGGGACTGCTGCAAAGTGTCTCGCCGCGACCGGGCCAGCCAGAGGTTATCCGTGTTTTTGGTGCATGGCCAAAGTCGTGGGATGCTTCGTTTCGTCTTAAGGCGCGAGGCGGATTCCTGGTAACCGCCGCGATACGCGACGGCGAGGTGGAGTTTGTGGAAATCGAGTCGCGCTTGGGCGAAACATGCCGACTAAGAAATCCCTGGGAAGGCCCCTGCTGCCTGGGCGAAAACGGTGGTATGAACCGGCAGGTACACGGCGAAATACTGCAGTTCGATACGGAGTCGGGCGGGCACTACCGGTTGATTCCGGCTGGGCAAACCGTGTCATCTGCGCGGACGCAATGATATAATTCTCGTAATGTGATACAAGAGGATCGCGTGTCAGTCTACGGATCTATGAATTGGCTCCTGTAGAATGTTCTTCAACCATTGTTCGCCACTTTGCTCGAAACAGCACGGCTGCCACAACGATCCCCGCCAGGCCGCCGAGTGTAAGGCCTTGAATCGATCCGCCTACCCAGGCGTAGCGTATCATCCCGCCGAACTCGTCGGGAACGCCACGAAAAGCATTCTGAAAAAGTTCGGGACTCAAAGCGGCCAGTCCCATTGCTGTCAGGCCACCCAGCATCCAGCAGACCAGCGCCGCTGCTACGGTAAAGAGCAAATACTTGACTCCCAGCCAATAGGGGCATCGTGCTCTTGCAACGATGCCTACTACGATCACGAAAATAATCGAGAAGGCTAATCCGAAGAGGATGCCTTCGAAGATCCCTTGGGCAATGGCTGCTCGAGGAATGTCGTTGATCTCTTCCCAACGCATGACATTGCGAAAGTAAGTCGGGCTGATACGGCCGCTCACGGCATTAGTCAACGCCCCCAGACAAGCCCCAAGTCCTACGCCCGTAAGGACAAAGCCGGTCGTGGCCCCCGGCCGGGTGGTATTTGTATCCGCCATGTTATAAACCTCCGCTTTGGTATGGATATTTCCCCGTTGACAAGGCGAGATAATCACCAAGATATAACACGCTTTTTCCTCGACATTTCCAGTTCCGTTTAGCAGGATAGAACCGTCGCTATGGTTTAACGTTCCCTTCAACAAATTCGCGATCGATTCGGGTGAAGGTGATATACTTGTAGTCCGCCCGTTCCCAAAGCACGCCCACGGTGCGATCTTTGAGAATCGTCATGTCGGAATAGGCGGCCGGTCCTTTCGCGATGGGTCGTTCGTCGGGGAAGGTTTTGCCCTCATCGTAGCTGATCCTCATGACAAGGTTGTTTCTACCGGGACCTTTTGGCCCAGTCCAGAGGATTCGGTTACGGTCGTGGCCATCGGCGGCCAATGAATATCGTTCGATGGCGCAGGCGACCGGTGACACTGTTGTACCTGGGAACGGTTTCTCCCAAGTTTTCCCGTCGTCCGAGCTAATGCTAAGCCAACGATGGCCCTCGTTCTGTTTGTTTTGGCGGATATCCATGAGGATATTGCCATTGGCCAATTCGACCAGTTGATTTTCGTCACCACCGGCCGACTGTGGTACTTTTTCTCCGCGTTGCCAGGTCTTTCCGTGATCGGTACTGAAAATCGCCAGATTCAGGTCGGGTCCGCTTTTGATGGTTGAGCCCCAAACAGGTACCATTAAGACACCGGATCGAGTTTGGATTCCTCCTCCCGGTCCCACGATGCTGGACCGCCATTGGTCGTCGTTCATGTCACGCGCAATCCCGGTGAGATCCATCGGTTCAGACCAGGTCTTGCCGTTGTCATCACTGTATCGGGCATATGTCATGTTGTCTCGGCTTTTGGGTCTCGATGTGCCTGTGTTTCGCATTGGCTCACCTCGAAGATAAAGCACCCAAACACGCCCCAGCTTGCGATCGACGAGCGTGCAGGCGTTGGCCGCCGACCAGAGTTCGCCCGGGTCTTCCATGATGAACATCGCCGACCAGGTTTTTCCGCCATCGCTGCTGAGCTTGTATACCAGATCGATATCCTGTTTTCCGAAGCCGGGATCGGCGCCGCCGTATTTTCTCGCTTCGGCAAATGCTATCAGCGTGCCGTTGGGTGTGGTTTCGATGGCCGGGATCCGATATATGGCGTATCCATCCTTGCCAGAAACGAAAACATCCGAAGAAACCGGCTTACTGGCCTGTGACCAGTTTGCCATGCCCACACACGTTAGTATGAGCATAATCTTGGTTAAACGTAGAACTCGCCTTTGGGTTGCGGTAAACATTTCCTTAGTCCTCCTGGTGAAGAAGATAGGGGGGGCAGTTTCAAACTAGGACTGGACTTTTGCAAAATTGCGAGTCAAGTCCACCTGGAACTCTTATTATTAATGTTTGTATAATCTCTCAACGGCGGGCTTTCAACATGAAACCCGCAATATATCAAAAAATACCAACAATAATATCATAAGCCGCATGGGTTCCAGCCGCGATCCCAAACCCGCGGTAGACGAACAGCACACAGAAGAATACGCCCGCGATGAAGCGGAAAGAGAAGCTGAACAATTGCAGTGGCTCGCCTTGCGCGCCGATATAATGTGCTGCTGAGAACAGCATGCTGGTCAGCACCACGGCCGCGAAAACGCTTGCCTTTTGCTTCATTCCGAAGTGGTGCATGGCCCAAATCGTGGCCGAGAGCAAAATCAGCCGAAACAACAATTCTTCATAGATCCCGGCCCCCAAAAACATTACCAGGTTGCCGAAAGTCGACGAGATGTTAGCCGATATGGCCGCTGTCATGTCCTGGGACGAAAATGTTTGGCTGAATACATCTTGTATGTGTAGGATCATGCGCAGGCAGACCGCCAACAAGAGGCTCTCGACGGCCATGCCGCAAAGCACGCCCCGCGAAACCCGCCACGGTTTCCGCGAGGTATATTGCCATACCAGCAAAATACCGATCGTCAGCAAAGGCAATAGAAAATATTGTCCAAATCCCATCCAATCGAGCAACTGACGCAGCCAGACATCCACACCGTTGCGAACAGCGTTGGGACCCAGTCGCAAAACACCAAATTCGTAAACGGCCAGAAACGGCAGGATGAACATCAAACTCGCCAACGGACCACGCGACTGGATCCAATAATTTCGGGCCCACTCATCTCGACCAACCGCCAGTTCACCCGGCGAAGAATCCGTGTCACGAGACGTTTTGTGGTCTTTTTGCTGGTCTGTTTTCAAATCCGTCATTATCCAGATAGGCTTTCTGGCGGCTTGGCCCCAATAGATCGACTTCCTCAGTCTTCGACCCCCTGGCTTCCGAGGCTTGAGCTCGGATGTGAAATGCCCAAATAGCGAGGCAAACTTGCCACCGAGCCCGAATGGGGGTAGGGTAAAGCAAAGTTATTCAGTCCTCAACCCAATGAAATCGGAACGAATATACTTCCCAAATCACCCTAATTAACTTTACGGCAAGATTATCTTACTGCACGGAAGGAATTTATGACAGTCGGCCTGCAAGAAGTTTATCAACGGCTTTTTTCGGCTTTTGGGCCGCAACATTGGTGGCCGGGCGAATCGCCGTT
>JAFGTN010000202.1 GCA_016934075.1 Pirellulales bacterium | reverse complement strand
GTAACAAGCATTTGGACGTCACTGACCCAGACTGGTATCGGCCCGGTTTGATCCAGGTGGTCCGGACCTACATAGTAATGGACATCGTAGTTGCCCACGGCGCTGGCGGGCTTGGGATTGCCCGGGCAAGCTTTGAAGTAGGCATCGGCAAACCAATCGTCAGCCGTATTTCCGGGGGTTTTGTTGACGTCGAGGTACCATGTTGGGTCCGCTGGGTTCGACAGCAAGCCGGTCCAGTCATTGTCATAGGCTTCGTCATCAGTCCAATTGGGGGCCGCCCCGCCATCGTTGTCGGAATTGTGCCAGACGGACTGGTCCGGAGGGGCCATGCCGGGATTGCTGGGCCCATAATTTCCTCCCACTAGTGTCATGCAATGGCCCGTGTCGCCGCCAGTGATCCAGGTTACGCCGACGTATTGGCAACGAGCGAGTTCGTTCAGAAGGTAATTGTAGTCGAGCTCGATTAGTGTCCGCTCGACTAGACCGAAGTCCACGTACTGGTTGGTGGGGTCGTAGCCATTACCGGCCTCGGCAGAATTGAGGCCGATGTTGTGGATCCACCACTTTGCGGCCGCAGCGCAGTTGCCCGCCGCCGCAATGTAGCCGTCCCCTGCGTTCACCTCGAAGTTGGTGATAAAGTCAGCGTAGATGCTGTTGGCCTTGGCCTGGGCATTGGCGCCGACACCCCAGCCGGCCGCCCCGAGAATATTCGAGGCAGTGGCGGCCCAACACCCCATGTCGAGACTACCAGGTGGTAGCGCGGGTGGTACCCCCGCCTTGTCGACGTCAGGCACGGGCGTTCCGTCGGTCGAGTTCTTTGGATCAACATCGTAGTTGATCTGTGCCCACATTGGGGTTGTGTACAGCATCAGAGCCAACAATCCGACGCAAGTCACAACAATCGTGGAAAACTTGTGCATACTCACAGTTAATTCTCCTTTCTCTATGGAATGTGCTTAAGGCAGCTATGACAGAAGAAGCTGCAACGATTCTGCACACGCGCACAGACCCGAAGCAGCTATTCTTACTTCCTCGGATCGCTCCATATGACAGGAGTTTTCAGTATGCTACTGATCGAAGCTGG
Organism: Pirellulales bacterium; assembly: GCA_016934075.1. GTDB lineage: Bacteria > Planctomycetota > Planctomycetia > Pirellulales > Thermoguttaceae > JAFGTN01. The sequence continues at coordinate 3,653 of JAFGTN010000202.1, read as the reverse complement.
TAGGATCGCTCCAAATATATGATGCTATAATTGTAAGCTATTGACGGGTAGATTCTATAACCCATTAGTATGTGTTTCACCAAATACCTGGAAAAACACCAGCGGACTAGAACCGAGTGCGATTGGCATTGAAAAAGATGCAATTACCGCTACAGAATATCCCCCAGCGGTCGCCACCAGAAGCTTTGGTACTTCGTAACTTAAATGGGTAATATCAGATTCCGATATTGGTAGCCCCGCCGCTTGCAGCGGCTTTCAACCAAAACATCCGACGATGCGTTGAGTCATGGTCACGTGTTTCGAAAAGTACGGGTTCCTCTTCTCTGATTCAGCCTGCATTCATAGAGAAGAGTACCCCGTATTTGTTCACGGCGCAAACTGCAGCGAGCGGCTGGATTAACATCAGTGTGTATTTATTCCAACTCGATCACTTCGTCAGTCCGCTGTCGTCCTTAATGACCAACTGTATTATTCCAAAAACCAACTTTCAAATGCTTCGGCTTTATTAAACAGCATCCCACGAAGGTGTTCTGGACTGCTCTCGATAGACTTCCGGTGTGAGGCCGGTGTGTCTGCGGAATACGTCGCAGGTATGGCCCGCTTCCAGAACGAGATCTTCGAAATAGTCGCAACGTTCGTCGAGATGCTTGACGCAAACGGTTTCCGTGGGGTACTATCGACGGAGTGCGATACGCTCGAGCAAGCGGAGGAGAGTCTGCGATACCTGAACGACCTGTTTTTGAAACGGCCGATCAACCAAACCTGCCTGCCGCGCGAAGAACACTTGGCCCATACCAAGGAGACGAAGCCGTGCTTCAATCACATTGAAAAGACTTACACGGGAGACGTAACGTGAAACGACGTGATTTTTTGAGACGTGCCGGCTCAACCGCCCTCGGTGGGGCCGCTGGAATAATACTTCTTGACAACCCCAGGTCGGCTCGTGCCGTACCGGCGAACGACCGAATTCTCACGGCGATTGTTGGGGTGGGAGACCGCGGAAGAACGTTGGCCGGCGGGTTCGCCGCGCAAAACGATTGCCATGTCGGCTACCTGGCCGACGTCAATAGATCCGCGCTGGCGCCGGCCGCGGCCAAGGTGGCCGAGTTCCAGGGCGGCAAATCTCCCGAGACATTCCAGGATTTCCGCAAGCTGCTCGATATCAAGGATGTGGACGCGGTTGTCGTTGCCACTCCGGAACACTGGCACGCTCCGGCGACAATCTGGAGTTGCCAGGCGGGCAAGGATGTCTACGTCGAGAAGCCCGCCAGTCACAACATCTGGGAAGGGCGAAAGATGGTCGAGGCCGCGAGAAAGTACCGGCGGGTTGTCCAAGTCGGTACCCAAACCCGAAGTGCTGCCTACTGTTTTGCCGCGAAGCGATACATCGATGAGGGCAAGCTCGGGAATATCCATTTCTGCCGCGTGGTGAACCAGATTCCCGGCAGCAACTTCATCCTTCCTGCCGATAGCACACCGCCTCCTTCTTTGGACTGGGACATGTGGAACGGCCCGGCCCCCGCGCGTCAATACAATCGTCGCGTGGTTCAACGCTGGGCGGCCCTGTGGCCCTATGGCAGCGGTGATTTCGGCGCGAACGGTGTGCACCAGCTCGATCTGGCGCGCTGGGTTTGCGGACTGTCGCACCCAAAAACGGTTCGCGCGGTGGGCGGGCGGTACGCATCGGAGGGAGCTGCTCAAACACCCGACACGATGGTGGCGACCTATGAATACGATCGGCTGGTCATGAGCTTCGAACTGGCGATGTATACACCCTATATGCTGAAAACGGATAGACAGACCCGCTCGGGCGACATGTTCCCCTACTGGCCACAGAACGGCACCCGGGTCGAAATCTACGGCACCAAAGCCGTCATGTACCTCGGGCGAGTCGGCGGAGGTTGGCAGGTCTTCGTCCGCACGAAGGACCGCAAACCCGTCGTCAAGGACCAGATGTACGGCCGTTTCACCGACGCGGAACACAAGCAGAACTTCCTCGAGTGTGTCCGTTCTCGCAAACGACCCAACGCGGATATCGAAGAAGGCCACTTAAGCACGCTGTTGGTTCACTATGCCAACATCAGTCACCGCATCGGCGGCCAGCGGCTGGTCATCGATCCCAAGACGGAGCGGATGGTCGATAACGAAGAAGCAATGAAGTTATTCAGCAAGAAATACCGCTCGCCATGGATCATTAAAGACAAAGTATGAGCACGAAAATTACACAACGTATTGCCGATTTCATGGAGAAAATATTGATGAACAAAAAACGCATTTGGTTGGGGGCTTGGCTATTGTTGATGGCCGTTGGAACCGTCTGCGAAGCGCGGGCGGATACGGCCAAGAGTCAACAACCGGGACGACAAGTCAAAGTCGCCGCCATTGCGATCGGATGCGGTGGAAACCACGATGCTAAACTGAAACTCGCCATCGATCACCTGGAAATAGCGGGCAAACAAAAGGTCGACATCGCCTGTTTGCCCGGAGAAAGGTTATAGTCTCAGCGACGAAGGTGTAAAGGTATTCGACACCGATTTTGGTCGAATCGCCATACTCACCTGTTTCGACGCCAATTTCGAGGAAGTATGGCGCGAGACGAAGAATAAAGGTGCGGAAATCGTCTTCTGGCCCAGCGCCTACGGCGGCGGCATCCCCTTGAACGGATTCGCCATGATCCACAACTACTACATCGTGGCGGTTGGCTGGGGCAACATTATCGATATGATGGGCAAAAACATCGAGCAGGTGGAGAAACCCAAGCCCAAGCAGTTCATCACTACGTTGGACCTGGACCTGACGATTGCACACCACAACTTCAATGGCGAAAAAGTTCGCAAATTGCTCAAGGAACACAAGGGCGAAGTAGAAGTAGTTCCCGGCGCGGGCAACATGGAAAGTTGGTATCTTCTGCGGGCGGTTGCTCCGGGTGTGCGAGTAGGCGACTTATGCAAGAAGTACGGTATCGAGACTCTGCACGAATACCGTGCCCGAAGCCGCAAACAACTTAATGCACTGCGAAAGAAAGGCGAGACGATTCCATAACCGCTGCCGCAGTCCATCGAGCGACGGGGAACTAAGCCATGCCATGCCGAAACCAGGAAAGAGCGACAGCCACTTATAAAAGCACTCATCCACAACGATGCGGTGCCTTCACCTTGGTGGAGTTGCTCGTGGTGATTGCGATCATCAGCAAACGGCCCAGTACCGTATGTCGTGGGACATATTTGCCTCGCTCTATTTCGGTATCGGCAGTACGATTGTGGAGTTCTCGGTCAGCGAGACTTCTCCTTCCTTGCCGTCTATTCGGTACTTGATCTTGAGCTGCTTCACGATATTTGGAGCGGGATCACCATCAAAACTCACGTTGTAACTTGCATTGGGAAGGAAGATAATGCGATGGTTTTTGGCGTATTTGCGGAGCATTTCCGTGACGTCCTTGGTTTTCTTGCCGGCGCCGTATTCGGCCTTGATGATTTCCAATTTCACCGGCTTGTGACCGGCCTGTGCCAGGATTCTGCCGAGTTCAGCCCGATTGACGCCCTTGCCGGCCATGCCTATCAGCACCAACATTGCCTCGTCTTTGAGGGCGGGATCCTCGGCAGCCTTCAGCGCGATCTCTCGCATCTCTTTGCTGGGATAGCGAAGAAGGACTT
>JAFGTN010000201.1 GCA_016934075.1 Pirellulales bacterium | reverse complement strand
TCTGCAGCGTTTAGATATAATTTGCCGGCTGCGCCGCCAATTTATATCTAAGTGCCCTTGACTCGCAATTTTGCAAAAGTCCAGTAAAAACCAATCGCGAGGATCTTCCATGAACTCCAGCGTCCATGAATCCCGCCAACTCCCCCAACCGTCAACCGAACGCCTCATCTCGCTCGACCAATTTCGCGGTTACACAGTGGCGGGCATGTTGCTGGTCAACTTCGTCGGCGTGTATGCCGTATGCCCGCGAATCTTACAGCACACCAACGATTATGCCAGCTATGCGGACACGATCATGCCGCAGTTTTTCTTCGCCGTCGGGTTCGCCTTCCGCTTGACCTTCGGGCGTCGATTACAGCGGGAGGGCAGCGGAGCGGCCTATCGCCGGGTGGTGCGGCGGTTGCTGGGACTGGTTTTGATTTCGTTGGTTATCTACAGGGTCGGACCGCGTGCCGAAACCTGGCAGGCGCTCACCGAAATGGGATTCTGGGGCGCGATCGCCGGCCCTTTGAAACAGACATGGTTTCAGACCCTGATGCATATCGCCGTCACCGGACTTTGGCTCGTGCCGGTTATCCGCGCGCGGCCCGGTGTGCGCGTCCTATGGATCGTCGGCTCGGCGGCCGCCCACCTCGTGCTTTCCTACACCTTCAATTTCAATTGGGTTAACGGCGTTCCCCACGGACCGACGGCTATCGACGGTGGTCCCTTTGGATTCCTCACCTGGGTCATCCCGGCGGGTGTGGGCACGCTTGCCTGCGATTGGGTCGTGTTGTCGCAAAGCCGCTGGGTCGTCGCGAGAATGCTGATTTGGTCCGTGCTTTTGATGGGGCTCGGTTACCTTTTGTCTTGTGGGACGCGTCTTTACGACGTACCCCCGACGATGGTGGAAACGCTCCGCGATACGAAACTGGCCGAACATCCCGTCTGGCCCACCCGGGAGCAACTTGAGGCAAAGTTCGAAGGTGAGGGCATATCGCGATGGTTTGCCGAACCACCTTTTGTACCGCCTCCCGGTCCCGACCAACGGAAGTGGAACTATTGGATGATGAGCCAAAGGGCATGCACGCTTTCCTATCAGACGTTCTCGGCCGGATTGTCTTTGGCACTCTACGCCCTCTTCTATATCGTCTGCGATTGGGGACGACTTGCCTTGCCCTTCTTCCGCACCTTCGGAATGAACGCCCTGGCCGCCTACGTCCTCCACAGTCTCGTTGAAGAGGCCGTAAAACCCTTCGTTCCCAAAGATTCTCCGGTCTGGTACGTCATCGCCGGGCTCATACTATTCTTCTGGATCACTTGGCTCTTCGTGCGGGCCATGGAGAAACAGAAGATCTATCTGAGGGTATGAATCTGCGGTAGCACGACTTTGAAAAAATACAACAGGTACGGGAAAAACCATGCATTGCATGGGCTTAATAGGCCTATTAGAATGAAATGTAGGTTCCCTGCCCGCCACACGGCATACACCCCCCTCACTTTAACCATCCCGATCGATCGCTCCGTTATCATAAGGACTTTAGAATGGCAAATACTTCACGTAGACAATTCATCAAAACCACCCTGGCCGCAGGTACCGCGTCGGTTGCCGCGCCGGCGTTTATTTCCGAGTTGCGTGCCGCCGGCCCCAACGACACGCTTCAAGTCGGTGTAATCGGCTGTAACGGGCGGGGCCAGTCGCACATAGGCGGCTTGAACAAAAGGCACGGCTGCAAGGTCACGCGGATTTGCGATTGCGACGAGAAGGTCGGCACCAAGGCCGTCGAGAAGATCAAAAAGTCGGGCGTGGATTGTTCCTATGTCAAGGACATGCGCAAGTTGTTCGACGACAAGGAAATCGATGTTATCACTACCGCGACGCCGAACCATTGGCACGCCTTGGCCTCGATCTGGGCCATGCAGGCCGGCAAGGATGTCTATGTCGAGAAGCCCGTCTGCCACAATGTCAGCGAAGGTCGCCGCATGGTGCAGGTGGCGCGTAAGTACAATAAGATCTGCCAGACCGGCACGCAGAATCGCACGCACCAGGCCCACAACGACGCCATCAAGTTCCTCCGCGAGGGCGGAATAGGCACGTGCAACCTTGCCAGAGCCATCTGTTACAAGCGCCGCAAGTCGATAGGCCCTCCAGGAAATTACGATCCTCCGGAAGGGCTCGACTACAATCTCTGGCAAGGCCCCGCTTCCGAGCGGCCCATTACGCGGAAGAAGTTCCACTACGACTGGCACTGGCAGTATCACTGGGGCAACGGCGACATGGGCAACCAGGCCCCGCACCAGATCGACCTCTGCCGCTGGGCCTTGGATGTCGATTCACTCAGCGAACAGGTCATAAGTTACGGCGGGCGGTTGGGCTACGAAGACGCCGGTGACGTCGCCAATACTCAGGTGGCCATTCACAACTTCGACGGCGGCAAGAAAACGCTGATTATCGAAGTTCGCGGGCTGGAGAGCGACAACTACCGCGGGGCCAATTGGTTCGGCTACTGCCTGCACGGTTCGGATGGCTATATCGTGATGAATGATTATCATGGCGGCAAGGCATACGACAAGGACGGGAAAGTCACCAAGACATTCTCGGGAGGCGGTGATCACTTCGGCAACTTTGTCAAAGCCGTTCGCAGCCGCAATCACAAGGATCTCAACGCCGACATCCTCGAAGGCCACTTATCCGCCGGTCTGGCCCACACGGCCACCGTTTCCTACCTGCTGGGCGAAAAGGCGCCAGTCTCGAAAATCAAGGACGCGATTGGCCAGATCAAGTCGCTCGACGATCAGATGGATACACTCGACCGTTGCGTCGCCCACCTGAAGAAGAACAATGTCGACCTGGAAAAGACGCCCATCACCATTGGCCCCATGTTGACAATGGACCCGGCCAAGGAGGTCTTCACCAACAACGACGCGGCGAATAAGCTGCTCACGCGGGAATACCGCAAGCCGTTCGTCGTGCCGGCCGAGAACGAGATATAGGCTTACACTTCTGGAAGATAATCCTTTTACCGGCCGGAGGTGTATGCCTTCGGCCGGTTTTTTTGTGTACATTCCGGAGATTTTATAATGCGCGCCGTCATCCTTTGTTTTGCTGTGGGCTTAGCCTGCACGATCGGCAGCATCGCGGTTGCCGCGCAGGTTTCTGAAATCCCCAATGACTGGCAACCCAAGGCGTTGCAACAATTACAAATTGTATCCGCAACGGCTTCTTCCAATCTGGGCCCCAACTTCGGTTCTTACGGTCCGGCAAATGTAATCGACGGCAACCGCGGCACGAAATGGGTTGCCTCGGTGCCTCCGAGCAAGACGGAACCACAGTGGATCTCGCTCAAGACGGGCGGGCCCCGCCGTGTATCCGCGGTGGCCGTTCATGGCGAAGCCCTGGACAACGACGGCATTCTGGCCTGCGAGGTGCAGGTCGAGAATGTTTCCGGTGGTTTTACTACCGTGGCTAAAGTCGATCCGGCTACTTCCAGAAGTTGGGCCGCTACTTTCGAACCGGTAGTAACAACCGGCGTTCGCTTGAGCATTACCCGCTCGAACAACTCCTCGCCGCACACCGATGTTTATGAGGTTCAGGTTTTCGGTAAGAAACTATCGTCTGACGAAAAGAAGGCATTGGGTATCGAGTGGCTCCGGTCCGTCCGGCAATCGCTCCAAAAATCGCTCTTGGCAGTTGATGCAAGCCTGGAAAAGATCGGCAACCGGCTGCCGGCCATTCTGCAGCCTTACAAACGACGTGCGCTCGACTTGCACGCCCGCTCGAAGCAAATCGACGAGTCGCTGGCGAAATGGGATAATCTCTCGGAACAAGAGTCTTCAGGATTGTTCGATAAAACTCAAGCGGCTGACCTGGAGGCACAATCACTGGCCAACCAGCTTGAGCAGGTCGTTAATGTCTGGCCCGTCCGTGTGCAAGAACTTGGCGCCGCCGGCGAAATGATTGTAAAACACCAAAGTGAAGGCCGAATCATAGCCGAACGCGAAAACAATAAACTTTGGCTCGTCGGCAAAGGGGTCGCTTTGATGTTGAATGAGAAAACCGGTCTCTGGGATATATCCTGGGCTGCTCCGTGCCCGGCGGCCGTTTATCGTTGTGGTTTTTCGATAGAGGCCGGAGGGAAAACGCTTGTGCCCGCCGATGTCAAAGCCGAAGTCGAACCGTTCGAGGACAAGTTGGGTTCCGGCCTCGTGATCCACCAGCGCTGGGGCGATACACTGCGTGTCGAGCGGTCATTGAAGCTATACAAGAATCGCTCCGTAGCGGTTGTGACAGCAAAGGTTACAAACACCACAAACGTCGACATTGCCTTGCAAAACGCTTGCCTGGTCGAGGTCGATCGGAACAAGCAAGGCTGGTGGTATGCCGGAGCGGTCGATCGCGCGCCTGCCGCCGTTTCGTTACAGGGCAGTGCCACGCTGGTTTGCCAACCGGCATCCTCGGTAACTGGTATAAACCCGCAAGGCGCTAACTTCTCCGCCACCGCGGTTCTGGGATTCGCTCCGCCGTCGAAAAAGATGGGATTTGTACTTGGATATCTTTCCGGTCTGGAAGCGTGTCCAAATCTGTCGGCCGGGTTCGATCCAGGCAGCGGCGGCCTTGGCCTTGCTTCGTCGCAATCCTTCCACGGCCGCAAGCTACGCCCGGGAGAGACGCTCGAATTGGACGCGGTGTATCTGGCTGCCGAGTCCTGCCCCTACGCCGTCCTGGAACATTTCGGTGACGCGGTGGCCGCATGGTCGTCCAAACCCATCCGCAAAGGGCAAAATGCCTTATGGTGCAGTTGGTATGCACATCGCATGCACATGAGCGAAGACCTCGTTCTGGCCAATGCGGCGGTTATCGCAAAATACTTCAAATCCTTGGGCATGGAAATTGTACAACTCGACCACGGTTGGCAACGCGGCGACGTGACTGGAGATTGGACGGCCAACGAACGCTTTCCGCACGGTTTGAAATGGCTCTCAGACGAACTGCGCACCCGCCATGGTCTTAAGCTTGGCGCCTGGATCGCTCCCACCGTGGTGGCCGACACTACCGAGACCTTCAAGAAACATGCCGATTGGTTGTTGCGCGACGATAAGGGCAAACCGAAATATTACTGGAAATGGTACTGGGAACCTAAGCCCGCCTGCTATCTGATAGACGCCTCCAATCCAGGCGGGGCGAAGTTTCTCGAAGATACCTTCGCCAGGCTTTCCGCGGCGGGTGTTTGCTACTACAAGATCGACTTCATCAGCGGCTGCGGCTCCGAAGGTTTCAGTCAATACGATCCTTACTGCACGCGTGGCTGGGGCGTGCTCCGCCGGGCAATGGAGGCGATTCGTCGCGGGGCGGGAGAAAACGCCTGGATCCGTTATTGCCAGTGCCCGCCGCATCTTTCGACCGGTGTTGCCGACAGTGCTTACGGCGGCGCCGATACTTCCGACTCGGGCGTCGCCAGCGTTATAAACGTTCTCAGGCCCAACGCCCGATCGCTGGCGGCCGGCTATTGGATCAACAACCGGCTTTACAGCCGCGAGGTTTGCGACATGAGCGTGGGAATGTCGGGCCCCGTCTGGGAAGCCCGCATGAAAATGGCCATGATGGGCCTGGCCGGTTGCAGTGTTTCATTCAGCGACGAGTTGCAATATCAGCCACCGTCGCGGATACGCATGATGCAGCGATGCCTGCCTCCGGGCGCGCCTACCATGCGACCGCTCGACCTTTTCGACCGAGATATTCCATCGCAGTGGCACGTGCATTGCAAGAACGACGCCGACGAGTGGGAAGTATTGGGGCTGTTCAACTTCAACGATACCCCGCAAAAGCAAACCGTAACGTTTGCCGATATGGGCCTTTCCAATAATGCCGATGTGACCGTGTTCTCCTTCTGGGACGAACAATTCCTGGGCGTGCATCGCGATCGGCTAGAACTGGAACTACGGCCCCGCGAGAGCCGCATCCTGTTTATAAGAAAGCTCAGAGGGCATCCTCAGTTGGTCGGTACCAACATGCACCTCCTGGGCGGCTATCATGAACTAAAGAGCATGAAGTGGGACGACGCGAAGAGCACACTTTCAGCCCGCTTCAGTAGAATGCCCGGGATCGAAGGCAGGTCATTCTTCTATCTGCCCGCCGGCTATAAGCCCCGCATAGACTTTCCGCTGAGCGAAAATTCGGCGAGGTTGACACAGTTGGAGGCACAGTTGTGGATGCGGGAGATTGTGTTCGATCGAGCTGAATACGATTGTTCCATGCAGTTCGTTGTCGATCCCGCCTTGAAACAAAAGGCGGCTCCGGCACCGGAACCCGTTACCCCCAGTGAGGCCACCACCGGCAAGGATAAATAAACACCTGTTTCCGTAGCTGAATTCGCAAGAATTCAGATGGT
>JAFGTN010000200.1 GCA_016934075.1 Pirellulales bacterium | reverse complement strand
GCCTAAAGGCGGAACTACAAACGAAACTCGAGCAGTAGAATCAGCGGGGCAAGAGAAATTCAGAGCTTGATATCGAAATCTTTCTGGTTGGTGCCCTTTTGCACTTCCATTTCGAGATTGGTCTGGTTGTTGTACTTAGGGGGCAGGACTTCCTGCATGATTGGCTGCACGGGACTGTCGGGTGTGGGGTAGAGTTTTTTCTGGCCAACGACTTTGGATACGCGCAGTTCGATCTTGACCTTTCCGAGGGGCACCATGGCCGAATATTTGCCGTCGGTGATCGACGCGCCGGTGGTGGTCGACTTGCCGTCGACGGGGAAAAAGCTTATGGAGCCGGTCTTGGCGGGTGTACCATTAATGACCACGTTACCGGTAACCTCACCCATGGGCGGCCCCTGCGAGCAACCAACGACCAAGGTCGCCATGATCAAAATGCACACTAATCGCGTTGCCCCCACTTTCATTGCAATAGAACGCATATCGTATTACTCGTATTCGCTGATTACTTCAGAACCGTTCATCGTGCCCATCGCTTGCCAGATATCCAGCGCGATGCTATCGCTGATAAAGTTGATGGAGCCGTCGCACATGGCCGCGTTCACACCGCCGGGGTGCCGGCTGCGCGCGGCCGATGTTTGGTTCGTGCTGGCACCCGCCACGGCCGGCATCAAGGGATCAATGCGACCTGCGAACCAACCGCTCTGGATGATGTCGGGGGCCGATGAATTGGGCGTGAGGAGAGTTTGGAAGCGAAAGACACCATCGTCGTTAAGGATGTCGCCCCGCCAGTCGTTGTCGTCGTTACTGGTTGACTTCAATGTTTCCGACATCAACAGCGTGCCTGTAAGCCCGTCGCTAATGTCCCGGAACTTGGTGAGACGTGGAGCATATCGATGGCCGTCGATGTGCGAGAAGGGGGCTTTGGCCGTCGGCTCATTGGTTTGCCCATAACGGCAGTTACCCCAATTGATCACATAGTTTCCACGGCGACGAGCATAGTAGCAGACAGTCAGATCCGCACCGCTGTCGCTGGGGCAATTATAGATCGGCACCGGTTGTCCCGTAAGACCGTCGAGTGTGTAAGGAACCGAATATGGTGGCAGATAAAACGGCACGTTCGGGTCGCCACGCTCGGCGAGTTGATCTTGCTCGATGAATGGCCACATGAATATCACCCAGGTCTTTCGCGGTGGGAGAGATGTATTGGGTAGCGGCGCGGTAGATCCGAGCGGCAATGATCGTTCGGTGTCATGGTAGAGGTGCATGCCCAGTGCCCATTGCTTGAGATTATTGACGCATTGAATGCGGCGTGCCGCCTCTCGGGCAGCCTGCACTGCCGGGAGTAACAAGGCGATCAATATACCAATAATGGCAATCACTACCAGCAATTCAACGAGTGTGAAACCACGGCGATGAGAACGGGAAGATGCAGGGAGCATGGGCGAACTCCATGATAATTAGACTAGAATAGGAACCAATTCTAGTATGAGGTTAACTTATTTGACGGAAATTGTCAATCACCAGTGGCTGCGATAGCTATAGTAGCGATTTGAACATCAACCGCGATTATTTGAACGTGAAGCCCATCGTTAGAGGTATACAGCATCTATCGCAAGGTGGAATCGATGTAAGTATATGAAGAAATTATGTCAACTACCGTCTTGGAGTCGTTCGTGCCGACACTTTCTCTTCGGTCGGTTGCTGCTGGGCCTCGGCGGGTTCCTCGACTTGATCGTAGGGCTTGAAGACTCGCGTGTCGTAAACCGAGAGGGCATATAGTGCGTTCATGCGCGCGGCGATGTCGCGGGCACTGGCGCGGGTGAGACTGTCATAATGACGTCCGCGAAGCTGGTTCGAAAGGAAAGCCACAGAACGGACGATATGATCGTCTTTGAGCTTTCCGTCCGGTAAACTCACAGCCAGCCAGGCGAGGATGTGGCCGGTGGAGTTGACCTGATCGATTGCCGATCCGCCTTGTCCCTGGTGCTTGAAGAATTGCGGATGCCAACTACCATCGGAATTCTGCAGGGCCAGGGCATAGTCCTGATACTGGTCGATAAAATTCTTGGCCCGGAGAAACTGGCCTTCGATGGGCTGGTTCAGCTTGGCGCGGCGGTCGACCGCGTAACCCAATGCCAAGAGACGATGGGTTCCGCCACATGGGGCGGGCTCTTGGGCATGGTCCAACTCTTCCTTCACGATACGGGCAATCGACCATTTCTGTCCGAGGTCGTTCTTCCAGGTCGCGTTAGGAGACAGGTATCGTGAAAGGCCGATCAGTTTGAAAGACAAATCGCTGCCCGCGCGGCAGGACAGCATTTCCGACTTGACCAGATCTTCCACCGTGCGAACCGTATCGTCGACACGAATTGGGTAGTCCTCCGGAACGCGAGCCAAAGCCAGAACGGCCAAAAACTGAGAGGGATTAGACTGCAAACCGTATCCCGTACGCGCGGCAATGTGCTTGCCCGAGAGTTCTAAAAGGTTGTATCCACCACAAGGATAGTTCCAGCACAAGCATGTAAAGCCGTTGATGGGCTCTCCCGAAGATCCACCCTGGCGGACCGTGGTATCACAACCGAAAGCCAGGCAAGCCTGGAGAATATGCGCGGCCGTATTGTCGCGGGTATTGAGAGGCTGGTCGCTGTAGTGGTTGAGCGTTTTGCGAACGTGGTCCCGAAGCGATTTCATCTCGGGAGCGAGCGGTTCAAGCGGCGCTGGGGCCGGATTACTGTCCTCAACAATTTTTTCGGCCGATTGCTTGTCGGGTTTATTCTTCAAATCAACCTGTTTGGTTGTATCTTTCGTTTTGGGATTGGTTATATTGGCGGACGATTTTTTCGTAGCAGACGTTTTGGCCTTGTTGTCTTGAGGTTTGGAATCCACAGGTTTCTTTTTAGATGGCTCACTGTTATTCTCGTCAGCATGCTTGATGGGTTGGTCCAGGACCGCCAGATTCGGATCGACCAGCGACGGACCGGTCGGTAATCCCAAAACCGGACCATGCGAGTTGGGCAGTTCATCGGCCATCGGCACGTCGGCATCTGTAAGTACGACCGCGCCAAGCATGGACGGCATGACCGAGAACACCATGAAAACCGGCAACATGTTTATCAAACGACGCATTTTATACCTCTCCTCGGGACAATCGCCTCATGCGATCGACTGGTTTATTTTTGTTTGTGTGTTAATTGACACTAAATATTTACTTTGGAAAAACACATATAAATCCGAATCGCGGTCAAAAGCAGTCGCGACGTGCATCCTGACATTCCCACTTGACCATTCGGGGCGGGATGAAATTACATTCGCTTTGACTTTTTCTTCGGTTTTGCCTCGGCAGTTTCTTCGGTATCGGTTTCGCCTTGCTTGGGGCGGTCGATAAGGAATCCACCGTTGCTGCTACGGCGGTTATAGCTATCGTTGCGGGCACCGCAACCGTACTTATCTTTGCCGCCGTAATCGATCACGAAGCTGAAATTGCCGCCACAGGCGGGCAGGGTATGGTATGAAATGCTCGGTGATGCGCGGCCTTGCTTGTAGCCACGATAGTAGTCATTACCACCGTAATCAAAAATAATTCCCAGTCCGGCTTGGGCACCGTTTCCTTGAGTGCCGCTGTAGCTGTCGTCACCATCGAAATCGCATAGCACGCCCACGGCCACGTCCCAAGCAAATCCCACGCACATGATCGTGCCGGTATAGCTATCGTTTCCGGCGTCGTCGAAACAGAACCCCAGGGCATAGTGGCAACCGAATCCGTTACTGAAACGTTGGAAACGCTGCTCCGTACGGTTGCTGCCGTTAAAGGCTTTGCGAGTGGCTCCAAGACGCTGGTCATTGCCGCCGAAGTCTCGTGCAAAGCCCAGTCCCAACCAGTATCCGCCACCATGCGAGATATAGTCAAACTCATAGACATCGTCGCCGCCGCCGTCGAGGATCACACCCACGCCACCGTTTGCAACCTGACGGAGACCGGCCCCGATCCCCTGAGACCAGCCTTCGTAACCGGGCGTCTCTTCGTAGGAATCATAATACAAACCGCCGGCGTAATAGTGGTCGTCACCGTCCACGTCATCCAGAAGCCCAAATCCGATCGGTCCACCGAAGCCCTGCGCCCACATGGCGGCGTGATACTCGTCGTTTCCCGCTCGGTCGATCAACATACCCACGCCGGCAATGGCCTGGCCTTGCATGCGTCGCACGCCGTGATATGTATCGTCGCCGGCATAGTCGACGAGTATGCCCGCACCGCCCAAACAGGAACCTTGTGCAAGGTCATTGGCCTGATATGTGTCATCACCCGAGCGATCCAGGAGCATGGAAATTCCCAACACGGCCCCGCCTTGGATACCCGGCCTTTTGCCACGATAGGTATCGTTTCCGGCCAGGTCGATCAGGATCAACACCGGTCGTTGAATAGAACATGTGCCCTCGATGTAAGTATCATTACCACCCAAGTCGATCACCACGGCAACACTGGCCATGGAATCCAGATCGTACTCGTTGTCACCCGGCCCGCCGATAATGATATCTCCGGAAGGTGTGTTGAAACGTCGGATGATCTTTCCAGTGACACCGGCCATCTCTCCGCCGCCCGTGGCCGGCAACTTCGCCAGTTGATCGAGTAGCGCCGGGCTGGTCAGCGGGGCAAGTGCTCTGGCACCGGCCTGCATGGCGTTCTGGTCAGTATTTTCGAGCAGATCGCAAAGCCGGCGTCCCATGCCACGGCTGGCGAGTGTGTGTCCGACGCGGCACTGTTGCGTTAGAATAGGATAGAGATTACTTGCCAAACTGCTAACTTCGTCACGGGTGAGCGGGGCAAGCGCGGCAGCATGGTAAACTTGAGCCTCGGTTAACGATTGTTTGACTACATCCAACGCCTCCAGGGGGGTTTTAGGTGTTGGGCGCATTTTTCTGACGGGAACGTCTAGGTCAAGCTTTGTCGTGCCCAACAGCATTTCGTCATCGATCCCATGATCCAACACGGCTGAGTGAAGTTCGCGGGTAAATTTCTCAGCCTCGCCCGGGGCCGTGAGTGGATCGCGAAGGAGGCGGTTGTACCATGACAAGCGACAATTACCGGTTATCTCGGAAGCGGAGACCGGACCGGAAGTGGCGTTGAGTTTGCCGGCGGCATAGTGACGAAATCGATCAAAATTGGGCTCTATATGGCGACGCCTGAAACCTCCGTCAACCTCATCACGAAGCAGGTCCATTATACTGGACGCCAGAGGCATGCCGACGGAGCCAGGTTTGGATGTGTCCTGCGTGGTCTTTTCAGGATCGGTTTCTGTTTTTTTCGCAGTTGTTTCTGTGTTTTTCTCATCCGCTTTTGGTTTTTGGGAAGTGGATTCTTTCTCCGGTGATACATCCTTGTCCTTCGGTACCGGTTTATGTACATCTCTGGATGCTATTTCAATCACACCTGCCGTATTATCATCCGGCTCTTCATCACCGTCGCTAGCCATGGCTTCGCCGGCCTCGCCGAGAGAAGCAGCATTTTCAGTCGAAACGGCTGCATCAACTGACCTTGAAGGGTCCAGAAGCACCTGAGCTTGAGCGGTGGCAAAGTGTGCGGCTATTAAAGCGAAAATCAGTAGTAGCTTAGGTGTAAATGAAAGGCCGTACGTCACAAAGATTGCCCATCTGCCGCGTTTCATATTCTTGGTCTCCCGCATAATTTGTCAAATACCGGCTATTAAAGCCGCTAAGGATGTCATGTTGCCGCCACATTTCACATAATCTACTAAGTATAGATAAACCGGTGAAAATATGCGGGTGGTACATAACGGAGGGCCATACTGAAAACTCGTCCTAGAACAACCGGAATCTTGAGCCCTCGCGTTTCAATCGGAGTAGTTTGCCTAGCTTCGATTCAACCAAGATTCTATCCCGAACGAATTTGGCGTTTCTCTGGAACGAAGACTTGCTTTTGTCCAGTGTCGAAGGCTTTCATCGCCATAATCACCGGCACGGTTTGTTGGTACCCTGCGTCGATCGAGGCGTTTGGAGTATTGCCACTTCTCATACACTGCAACCAATCAAGTATGTGTTCCGGTCCCTCTACCGGGTCGATCGGTACCGATTTGCCCAATGTCCCTTTCTTGCGTGCGCCTTCGTCACTAATTGTGGGCTTACTCCACGGCGTCAGGCTCAGCGTGCCATAGTCACCCTGCATTAATATTCGGTTGCCACCGCTATTGGCCAAATTCGAACTGTAACTGACCAGGAAGCCTTCGGGATATTCCCAGGTTGCCTGGCACTGGTCGGGGCATGTGAAATTAAATTCATCTTTGCAGGCTAAGACGCCACCTTGGGCCACCGAAGAGATCGGAAATTTCGTGCCCGTGATAAAGTTAATCAGATCGATGTAATGTGTAGCTAAACCAGGAATGGGGCCGTCGGAAAAATCACGATAGCCGTACCAGCCGGTGAACTGTTCGGCGTTAAATGGACGCATGGGCCGATCCCCCAGGAATTCCTTCCAATCAACATCCTTTGCGTTTACCTTTGCAAGACGGCTATACCAATATGGACGTGTGGAGTTACGGACCTGTTCGACGCGGGAGATCTTTCCCAACGCACCGCTTTGAAAGAGTTTACGACATCCGCGGCTGGTGGGATAACTTCGCACTTGAGTTCCTGCCTGGAAGCAAATGCCGGCGTCTCTCACCGCGTCACAGGCCGAGTTTAGTTTGTCGAGATCCATGGCCAAAGGCTTTTCGCAATAAATGTGCTTTTTGTTATTGGCCGCGGCTTCCATATGGGTGGTGTGCTGGTGATCGCAGGAAGCGATCATCACCGCGTCGATATCATCCAGCACAACCACATCACGATACGAAATGAACTCTCTGGCGGGCTTGCCCGTCCATTGCTTAACCTGCTGGGAGGCCGTTTCTCGTCTCTGCCGCCAAGGATCACAAACAGCCGTGATTTCAACATTTTCCTGCTTAAGATATCTTTTGACGGTCTTCATATGAGCATGCAAGCCCCGTCTGCCGCACCCAATTACACCGATCGATATCCGCTCGTTTGCTCCAAGCACCTTGGCATAACTGGTTGCGGTCAGTGATGCGGTCACCGCGCAAGCCGACCCGGCTTTGAGAAAATCACGACGTGATGAACGATGTGTCATGACCATGACTCCTTGAAAGATGAAAGATAATGTGGGGGGGGAGTGGTGCGGGAAATATAGCTAAAAGCGGAAAGTTGGCAGGACAGTATATGGGCAGTATTGCCGACCGGAACGTTCGTTTCAAGATCTCCAAGCAAATTTCAAGGGTGGTTTCGGGTGGTTTTTGACTTGTCGAATCGGGCAGGTGAGCCCCCCCTGCCCATAACAGCGGTGCTAGCAGCCTGTTGAAGAAGCGACCTGTGACCATTTTTGTGACATGGGCAGGATGCCCGTGCCACATGTTTTCAACTGGCTGCCGGCAGGCATTTGGGGGGCTGGAGAGAGTTACTTGCATAATAATCGCGGGTTACCACCAATACCCCTGCTTTTTTTGGCCAGTAGCAAATTCTCGCTGATATGACTTTCCTCAAAGCTTGGTGCTGTGCTTGACAGAAAGAAGCCGTTTCGAGTAAAGTTGTGTTGGTTCCGGAACGGGGGCGGACAGCGAAAGTGGACTGTTTTTAAATTGTCGGGGTTTTTCGCGCTTATCGTGTTCATTCGCTGCTTGATTATTTCAATCATCCGCAAATCATAATTCATATATATTTATATTCCCATGAATCGTATCAGCCAGCCGGCAGATGGTCCGTCTATGGACGGCCCAGCGCAGATCGATGCCTGTCGAGAAGATCTCAGTTTCAAATTCGAATCTTCTTTTGATATAAGCTCGGGAGTGTTCTCCCCAGCGACGAGCGATTCGCCACAAGCGATATTCGCGCCGTTGCACTATGAGCCCAGATATGCTTATCCTTTGCTGGTCTGGCTGCACGGTCCGGGCAACGACCATCAGCAACTGCTTCGCATCATGCCCTTGGTCAGTTTGCGAAACTATCTGGCGGTTGCTCCGCAAGGCATTCTCACAAAACCCCAGGAAGAATACCGTTGGGATCAAACCACATCGCATATCGATCTGGCCCAGCAACGAATATTCGACTGCATCGAGACAGTCAGTCGGAAATACAATTTCTCGCGTCGCAAGATTTTTCTGGCCGGTTTCGATTTTGGCGGAACCATGGCCTTGCGCGTGGCGATGAATAGTCCGAAACGTTTTGCCGGGGTGATTTCCTTGGGCGGAGCATTCCCGATGGGGCGAAAACCGTTCGGCAACCTGAACGACGCGCGGCACTTGCCCATCTTTTTGGCCGCGGGTAGAAAAAGCAAGTCTTATTCCGAAGCCCACGTTTGTTCCGATCTTCGCCTGTTGCACTCGGCCGGGATCCAGGTCACCTTGCGGCAATATCCTTGCGGCCAGGAAATCGCCCCACATATGCTGCAGGACATGGACCGCTGGATTATCGAACAAATCACGGCGCCGGCCCAATCCCTGGCCGAAACGGACGAATATAAATAGTAGTCCGTCCCGATCTGCTGCCGGGGGCGGATGACATTGGTGCCTGACGGCGGCTTATATTGGAGTGCATCCTCATGCAGACTCCCGACTTGCCAAATGATCCCTACCAGCCGCAACAGGATATGTCCAACGCAGGACATTATCCGCAAAAGCCGCGCCAAACCACAATCCCCAAAACGCTGGGAATCTTGAACATTGTTTTCGGCGCGGTTTTTATGCTTATCGGTGCGGGAACCGCGATTCAATATCTGATGATGCCCATGTTCAGCGAAATGATACAGGCACAGCAACAGCAAATGACTCAACAAATCGACTCGCAACAGAAACAGGCCGTGCAAAAGTTGCTTGAAGAGCAAAAGGCGTCCGTTTCGGAAGACGAAAAAGCAGAGATTCAGACCAAAATCGACCAGAAGAAAAACCAATCGCGGATGGCTCCACCGGACATGGCCGAAATGATGGGTATGAAAGACCGCCGCGTTATCATTTGGGGCGTAATCAACGGTTTCAGTGGTGCTTTACTGAATATCGTAATGATAATCTCCGGCGTCGGGCTTCTGCTCTTAAAAGGCTGGGGGCGTTTGCTGGCGCTTTGGGTGGCCGGGCTGAAGATCTTACGCCTGGCCGCGAGTACGGCCTTCTACTGCTTCGTCTGCGTACCGATTATTGCCCAGGGCATGATGGGAGTGATGGAAAAAGTCGGCGCGCAAGCGGGCCCCGCGCAGCAACCGCCCGCGCTTGAAATGGGTACGATGTTCGCCGCTATGTATTGGGTACAGGCCATTGGATTCGCTCTGGTCGCTTCCATATATCCGATCGTCTGCCTGGTACTTCTGACAAGACCGCGAGTGAAGGCCGTTTTTGATAATGCCCCGCTGACAACTCCCGAATAAAGCAGCAATAACCGTGATCGAGGCAGTTTTCGGACCACTGGTAGAACCGGAATGCCGCCGCATGGCACAGCGGCGGTGGACGTTCTGGGCGAGAGTGGCTGGCGCGGTGCCGGTGGCCGGCACGGTGCTGATAGCCGCTTGGATTTTCTGGCTCTATGGTATTTTCGACGCCAAGAGCGTTCCGGTGGGCGTGCTACTCGGCACATTGGTTACGGCCGAGGGCATGGTGGTAGCTGCAGCCTTCCTTCTTGCGCCGGCCACGCTGGCCGGCCCCTTGGGCGGCGAAAATCAACAG
>JAFGTN010000199.1 GCA_016934075.1 Pirellulales bacterium | reverse complement strand
TCATTTCGGACACCCTTTTTTCTTTCTATTCTACATCAAGATTGTGTGTCCGGTTTAGTGTAGCCACTTCACAATATCCTAACAATCTTTGGCATCTAGCAGAGGTCGTTCGGGACCGCATGCTCGCAGATGTAGACTTTGATGAAAGCAAAGTACCAACTGAAAGCCAAATACGGAGTGCGATACGATCGCACCCGTGTAACGGGCATTTTACGAAAAGCAAGCCGATGTTTATGCCACGTTTTGGGGCCGACAGGTGTACCGGGAAGGGGCGTTACTATGGGTCTATATATATTCCGCTTAAATTTGATGGAAGGGTGCCCGGAGATACACCTATGCCCCCACAGCCAGATACACCCGGACCTGACTTTATCCTTCCAGACGCGATGCTGGATGATGGGGCAAGCTCCGGTGAGAAGCTTATTTCACAGCTAGAGTTTGGGAAACGTTGCAGAGAAACAGATCGACCCATCGTAGGTAGCGACGATAGGAAGCGGGTTGACGATACAGGACACGTACCGTATCGGTGGGTGTGCAAGCTATTGACGGTTTTTCCACCACGATATGATGGGGGAAGACCCGTTCGTCAAGCTACAGGATTTATTCTTGATGGTAATCGCCTCGTTACCTGCGCTCACGTCCTTGACACCGACATCGGCGTACCGGACTTCCTCATTTTCATACCGGGGTTCAACAAAGAGGTGCCTACAGATGTATCGGCCTTGGACAAAGATGCAGTACCTTTCGGGGCCTTTGTCGTGGATCGGTATACCACCAGCGGAGCTTCAAATTTCCATATAGCGGGGGAATGGCGAGCCAAGGGTGATCACAGATTCGATTACGGTGTCGTCGACATCAGGGGAAGAACGCAGCTTAGGCCGAAGTCGCTTCCTGGATCGCCGGTCGATGCCTGGACCAGCGTTAGCGCGAGTCTTGCAACCGTATCCATTCAAGCACTGATCACGGGAACCAGCGCGCAAACGCGATCCGCTTCGCCGAGTGACGCTATGAAACTTGTCCGGCGCGAGGGGGCTAACGGCTTGTTTTCATCTGGGTATCCTGGTGATCGACCGTGTGCACAAATGCTTGCGCAAGACCGGGTTAGAAAGACGCTCTTCCCAGACACGTCTGACCACAATCTGGTAGAAAGCCATCTTGATGCAATCTCAGGCATGAGTGGCGCTCCTGTTTGGGTAGAACGCAATGTAAAAATTGGGACGGGCCGCATGCGAAAGCAACGCATCCTGGTCGGCATTCATAAAGGGGGCGTTACGCCCTTAAAGCACCTAAATGGAGGGATCCGCGTATCCACTGTGTTTGTCATCGTCACGCCGCTGGTGCTGAGGAGGCTCAGAAGAGTGGGACTCCTATTGCCGGCATGATGGATACCTAAGGCGTAGGTGGCACTTCTTCCTAAGTGGTATCTGACAGGGAGGCATTTGATGGTTGATTCTCACTGCCGCGCCGCGAAGAGCAACGGGCTGGCCGGCCTGTGGGGTGGGTACCGACGCTTCGCTGGAGAAGTACCTAGCAGACCGCGTGCTCGCCAGCCCTAAAGACGACCTGTTTTGCCTCAGGCTCAACAGAGTATGGAGGGGAACGATGAAAACTCTTCTAGAGAGAATCCTGGAGGAATACGAACGCGATGAAGGATTAGTGTTTGATGATCGAAAGCGGTACGAATCTTCAGACACAGCATCGGAAAATTTGGAGTGGGAAGACAATGTCGTTTCCACCGAGGACTTATGTCCACCCGGTTTAGATTGCCAATTCCGGGGACGGCCTGATCCTGCCGAGGTAGAAAGCCCACCTTGGCGGTATATTTGCTCAATTGAAGCTTTACCAAGAGACCGGGACCCGGTAATTCTTGGTTCGGGCACACTCATTGGCCCGACTCGGGTTCTAACCGCTGCGCACGTTGTGTCCGCTCCGCGTACGTGTGCGTTACCTGACCCGGATCGGATCCGCGTCACTCCGGGCCGGGCTGGCAGTCTGTCTCCTTTTGGGCAAAGCCGGGCAGCCAACATTATTCGCAATCCCGCCTTCGACTGTTTGGTCGACGACATCTGCAGTGATCGGGATTTTGCGGTGATCGAGCTCAAGGATCCACTAGGGAAGAAGGCTGGTTTTTGGGGTCAGAGACCTCGCCCGCGTTTCGATTCGCGAGGATCAAAGCTTGGTTCAATCGGAGGGTGGCGGCCTGGCCATTATCGGGTGAAATGCAGCAGGCGATCACAAGGTCTGTCGCTGCCGCTGAAAGCGCCCGCAGCACGGGGTCCCAAAACCGAGACGCCTATTCAAAGAACCAGCAATCGGAGGACAATAATGAACACTTTGCTAGACACAATCATCGCCGAAGCGGAACTCAAAGAACCTTTCGGGAGCGATATTGATGCGATTGAGAGAAATGAAGGCGAGTATGAATATTCAGGCAGTGAATCCGAAGCGGATGATCACTCTGCAATGCGCGATGAGTTGGAAAACGAAGGGCCAGGAATAGCGACATCATGCTGGGGGCAGCCGGTCCGAACAGCTTTGCACGTAGCAGCTCAATACCTATCGCTCGCGTCCCAATACCTCAATAAGCTTTCGTCCCTTCCTGAAAGCCAGGGGGAAGCGAAGTGGAACACCGGCCCGGAAAAGACGTGGTTCGGCGTGTTCAAGAAAAACCGAATGATCAACCTGAGGAATCGCATGTGGAAGATCGCTCAAGTCTTAAATGATCCTCTGCTGGTGATCGATTGCAACTGGTCTAAAGAGTTTTTCGGATTGGCCTACCCAGGTGTTCCAAAGATTACGTTGGGAAGCTGTTGGCGAGATGCGCCAGGATTTCATCTGCGCAAAGTTCAGACGATCATCCACGAAGCGGCACACATTCGCGGGGCGTGGCTTGGCGGCGATAACATACGGAGATTCTACGGCATAAAGAGTGCGCTGACCCGGGCTAAGAAACATCCCGACATAGCAATCCGAACTGCGGAGAATATCGGGTTTTACGCGACTTGCCGAGTTGGGAGCTACAAATACAAGGACGAGCTAAAATTTCGATGCGATCCCAGAGGCGAAATCTTTTGCCCATAAACAATTCTTTCGTCACTACCTTCCTACAGTTCTCATCTACGGTCACTGCGATGTCCAGCCGCCGGACCCGTTGGACGAGTGGCACTCACTTCCATTGGAGCGGACAACGGATATGGCGTAAGCATCGTATGAGGAGATCATCGTGATCATCGACTGCCACTGCCACGCCGGCAAAGGCGACGGTCTGACGGGACCTTGGGACACGAGCGCATCATTGGAGAAATGTCTGCGCCGTGCGGCGGAAGCAGGCATCGACCGCACGGTATTCTTTGCCGCTTTCCACTCGAACTATGCGGTAGCCAACCGCGAGGTGGCGCGGATCGTACTGAGCCGTCCGGATCGTTTCTATGGCTTTGCCATGACTCATCCCGTGCGTGACCGCGGGCGTGTGTACGCCATGATAAAAGTGGCCGTTGAGCGCTACGGCTTCGTCGGCCTTAAGGTGCACCGGCATGACGGACGCATCACGCGAGAGATTTGCGAAGTGGCGAGTACGTTTTCGCTACCGGTGCTCTACGATGTCATGGGCGAAGTCTCGGTCTGCGAGTTGCTGGCCCAGGAATATCCCGACGTGGCCTTCATCATCCCTCATATCGGCAGTTTCGCCGACGATTGGCGGGCGCAATTGGCGCTGATCGATCACCTGGTCCGGCATCCGAATATCTACACCGATACCGCCGGCGTGCGGCGCTTTGATTTACTGGAGCAAGCCGTACATCGCGCCGGGCCTGAGAAAATCCTGTTCGGCTCCGACGGTCCGTGGCTGCATCCGGCTGTCGAGCTGGCCAAGATCGATGCGCTCGAACTGTCGTCCGAGGAAAACCAACTTGTGCTCGGCGGCAATTTTTTAAGACTGATTTCCAGGATCGGAAAAAGTCCCCTGGTGCCTGGTCGTTTTTCCATTCATGCGCCGCTTGCATTAACGG
>JAFGTN010000198.1 GCA_016934075.1 Pirellulales bacterium | reverse complement strand
GGCTCCCGGTCCTGCACCGGGCAATACTCCGGGCGCCGCGCCGGGAAGTACCATGTCGACCGGCATGTCGCAAGGTGTGGTGCAGGCACAATGGACAACCACTCAATCGGTATACCCGACAACTACAGCCCAATATGTGCCGAACATAACTCGACAAAATATGTATCCAGCGACAAGCGCTTTACCTCAAAGACCATCGCCAGTTGCGCAAGGAAACCGATAGATGCGAATTTCCTCTAAATATAACCGAAACACAATCGCCGTATTGGCCGGAATGTGGCTCTCGATAGGCGTCGGGTGTACTTCCCTGAATGCTCCTTCAGTGCCGGAAATGCCTTCGCTGCCCTCGATGCCTGCGGTGAGCAAGGTGTTTGAAAAGCAGGAACCGGTTGCCGAGCCGAACTCGCTGGCTGTTGTTTGGACCACGGCCATGATCGACAAAGAAGGCTCGAGGCCCACGCGTGGATTCGGTGGAATGGTGACGTTCTACGACAAAGATAAAAAGAAACCGGTTCGTGTCGACGGTCAACTTACGATCTACGCCTACGAGAACCTGTCGTATGAACAAGACGGTTCGACGCCGGACCGCAAATACATCTTCAAGCCCGAACAACTCGAAAAGCATTATGGCGAAGGCCCCGTGGGTCCGTCTTACAGTATCTGGATTCCCTGGGACGAGGCCGACGGGGAACGCAAAGAGATCGGTTTAATTATGCGCTTCGATTCGGCCAAAGGCAAAACCGTGATGGGCAAACCCACTCATAATGTTTTGACCGGGACTAAAGTCGCCAAGAAGTCCAATCCCGAAAAAAACAATCCTGCCGCCGAAGACAGCAACGTCGAACAGGTTTGCTATCTACCGCCAGTCGACGGGCAAACTCGCTACGAGAGGCCGAAGGCAAGCGGCCCACGAATGAAAACCATGACGCTCAGCGTTCCGTCTCGTATAACACATCCCATAACAAACAGAAACGGAACTGTCCAACAACCATCCGCCCAGCCTTGAATGATGGAACCAAGGTCGAGGACGGCCGTGCCGTGTTTGCAGATTACCCGCCAGGTTCCGAAAAAGCTGTTATCAACGCCCTGATCTTCCGCTTCGCGATTCTCGAGATCGCGAACTCCCCGAGTCTCCCCGGCTCCGTGAACTGCTGGAGTCTCCCCGACTCCGCGAAAAGCCCATGGGTGGACCGCCGGATTCTACCGGGCTCCGCGAAAAGCCCATGGGCGGACCGCCTCCGCGCATAAATCCCCACATACTGCCTCTGTAGGATCTGTCGTAACTTCTGTCCGATGAACGTCTGGAGGAACCGGTTGAAGTTTCGCTTTCCACGGAATCACCCAGCAGCCTGGAAAGAGTATCCTGCACCGCGGTCGGATTGGAATTCCCGAGTCTGACGACTTCGACTATTTCGCTTTCCTCCGCCGACATGCGGTCCAAGGAGTTTACCAATTCGCGGATTTCCTCGAAGAGCGGCTCCGGTGCCAATACTATCAAAGAATTCGTACGGCTGTCGACTCCGATGCTGATCTTCGCCGCACTATCCGAGGATTGATTCGATCCGGGGCCATCCGAAGAACTGGACCGGCTTCGTCTGCTGCGAAACATCATCATCATTTGTTCAGCCGGACTCGTAGCACGGGAATTGCCGCTGGAAAAGCGATCTTTGTAGACTTCCTTGACAATTTCGGCGATATCTGATGCCGCCGTATTAATAATCGGAATCAACCGTGGCCTGGGTTCGGCGGGAACATCTTCCGGGCTGCCCGGCCGGTCCAGGATTTTGAGGATGCTTTCGATCATGTCCACATCGTCCGGAGCCGCTTGAACCAGCAGTGCGTTGAGCCGCTCATCCGGTGTGATAGAAACCGGACCGGATGGGGTAATGTGTCCAATGCTTCCGGCGACGCCGATACTGCCCAAAATACCCGTCGGCGAGGCACTTTTTCCGCCCGCCGCGGCTGGAGTCGTTGGCACGGCCGAGGAAGACGCGGCACCGGCCATAATTTCTTTCAAACGTTCCGCCACCTGCTTGGCTTGAGCGTTGCGAAGATAGAAGACCGTCAGCTTGGGTGCACCGGAAACCGATGCTGAGTTGCCCTGCAAAGCATCGATCAATTGCTGCAGTTTATTCAAAGCTTCCGTGTCCTCGGAAGAAACATACAGGCCGTCGGGACCGGAAAATAAGAAGATGGGAGGCTTTTTCGACTTGTCGGGCGATGAATTATTTGGGATCGACTTTTCCGTTGGCGGCTTACTCGATTCCTGGCCGGAGGGAGTTTGCTGCTTGCCATCCGCATCGTCCACCTGTGCCGCGACGAGCCTTACGAACGGCTTTTTGTTATAGAGCGTCTTAATGGGCTTGCTCTCTTTTTTATCCTCGGGCTGCGATCCTGGAAAAGCGGGTGGTTCTACCTTGGGACTTGAGCTGGGAACAGGCGTTCGCTGGTCTATCATTCCCGGTTGCAAATCCCGCATACCCCGATCACGGGCAGGCAATAAACGGAGTTCGTTGCTGCCCAATGCCGGCCACAGTTCCTTGATGCGCTCGATCAATTCGCGGGAATTGCGACCATCCACCGATAAGAGGCGAAGTTTGTCCTTGGAGATCGACGATCTATTACCGAACGTTTCGCCCATCTTTTCCAGAAGCGAACGAACCTCGGCAATCTGGCCGACGCTGCCGCGAATGAGCAACTGGCGGTTTGCCAGGTCGGCATCGACACTGGGTGCCTTTTGCGGATCCGCTCCAAACAACTTTGTTATCGCCAGCACGGCCAGTTGCGGATCGAGAACGCTGAGTTGAATTACATCCACCGATTGAGCATCCTCGCGCATTTGGTCGATCGTCGCCTTAATTGTCGCATGTTCACTTGGTCGGGCAAGAGCGATCAGATAACCCGTCTTGGGATCGGTGGCCAGACGTACTCCGGGATTTTCGGAAAGCAATGTTTGCATCACCTTCAACACCGATTCGGGATCGGCCGGCGCAATGTCGTAAACCTCTATTTGCAGAGCGGCTTCTTTTCCCGCTTGGGCGGGCTGCCCGAATGCCGATTGATCGATCGTTTTCAGCATCTTGGAAACCTGCGTCAACCGCTCGGGGCTGCCGGATACCAATAGCCGCAAACCGATGGGATCGGTGGCAAACCGCAACGAGCCGTCAGCGGTTGCGTTACCGCCTTCCGGTATTTCGAAAATTTGCCGCAAAAGCGCCAGTGCTTCATCGGGGCTCACGGATGTCAGTTCGAACCACTTGAGATCCTGTTTTGAGGGATCGCCGGTTGCTTCGGCTTGTTCTAGTACGGAGCGAATCTCCTGCAACTTTCCACCTGTTTCGGTGACAATCAGTTGCCGCGACTGTGGCAATGCGACGATCTTGCCCTGCGGACCCAGGAGATCCTTGATCTCCGCTTGGGCCTGCTCGGCCGAAAGACTATTCAGTTGAAACCGTGTGCTGAGCAGTTCATATTTGCCGTGTTTGTCGAGTTCCTCCAGCGGAATCCGGGTTATCAAAGCGGGAGGGATTTCATCTTCAAGATTTACGACCATCAACATCCGATCGCGAAGAACAAGTGTGTAGCCTTTGGTCAAAAGCACGCTGTTGAGCAGATCGAGCGCCTCGGCGGGTGTATAGACGCGGTTGTCCGTATAGTTGAACGTTCCCGTTGGGGGAGTGTCAAGAACCAGGGAATAGCCTGCTTCTTCGGCAAACCAACGCAATGTCTCGGACCACGGTTGAAAGTGGAAATTAAACCGTAGCTTTTTCGGCCCCGCCGGTTGCACTGTTTGCGGTACATCCGCGACGGGCTTCTCGGCAACGGCCTTCTGGGCAACTGGCTTTTCGGGGGTAGGTTTCTCTGTGGTAGACTTCTCGGTGGTGGGCTTCTCAGTGACAGGTTTCTCGGCGGCGGGCCGCTCAGTGGCTGGCTTTTCTGTAGCTGGCTTCTCGGTGGCGGGTTTCTCAGTGGCGGGTTTCTCAGTGGCTGGCTTCTCAGTGGCTGGCTTCTCGGTGGCTGGCCTTTCGGCGGCGGGCTTTTCGGTAGCTGGTTTCTCGGTAGCGGGTTTTTCGGCAACCGGCTTTTCGCTGACGGATTCTTTAGGCTGAGCCGATACGGTTTCTGCGGGCTTGGTGGCCTGCTTCGTTTCTTCCGCGCGAATTTCCGCCGGGGGCTTCTCATCCCGGGTAGTATCCGCCTGGGAAGGGACAGCCTGCGTACTTGCAATGCCCACCACCAGCAGTAAAACACTAAGGCTCTTAAACATGATTGCTATGACTTACTATGGGGTTTCGTGGAATATGTCGGAGACGTGGTTCAGGGTTGCATCCACCAGGGAGTAGCCGAATCGCCGGCCGGTTTCTCGCCGTTTGGCTGAGATGGTTTGTCACTGCTGGCCTTCTCGCCTTCGCCTCCACCGGCCGCGGCCAGGCATTCCTTGGGTGTAATCATTCCATCGTTATCCGTGTCGTATCTTAAATATTCATGTACTACCGATTCCGTCCAGTCCTGGGCAAATTCATGCATGGAAACCTGGCCGTCCAGGTCGGTGTCGCGATCGATAAACCAGTTGGGCAAACCTGCCGGCAGGCGCTCGCTCGCCATCAGGAAACGGTAGGAAGCACGACGCTTTTCATTGGCTGATGATTCACCACCGCCATCTTCACCGTTCGCGCCTCCGCCTCCTCCACCATCATCGTCGCGACGCCATCTATCCCCGCGGGATGGGCGATATGACAGTTCGTCAACGGTGATCTTGCCATCGTGGTTTCGATCGGCATCGCTGGGATTACCCGGCATGCCGGTCCATTCGTTGCGCTCGAGAATATGGTTATGGTTGCGGTCGAATCGACTTAGCATCGATCGAACGTGTTCGCGCATTCGCGGATCGACGTTTTTGGTTACTCCCGCCAGACCGGCACCAAGCACGACTCGCTTGATGGGATCGACGCGTTCGCCGAAATCGGGCATTGCGGGCAGTTTTTCTTCGCTTCCGAACCCTGGAACAAGCGGATCTTTTTGTGGGGAGGTTTTTTCTTTTGATTTGTCCGTAGACGTTTTGTTGCCCTTATCGTCTTGTTTGCCATTGCTGTACGAATTATTGCCTGATGGCTGTTCAGCCTCGCGTCTGTCGCGGCCACCACCGCCGAGCATGGTATCGCGAATTGTTGTGATTGATATGCCCTTGGATACGTCGAGTCCCATCCTGGAAGCCATCATTTGCAGCATTGGCCGCCGCCGCTCGGGCACTTCGCTTTCGGTGATCACTCCATCGCCGTTTGTGTCCATGCTCCGCAGGAATCCTTCTAAGCGCGATGAACGGTCCCCACCGCCACGATCACCTCGCATCGGCGGGCCCATTGGTCCACGATCGCCCATCATAGGTGGGCCCATGGGACCACGGTCGCTCCGTCTAGATCGCCGACCACGATCGTCTCGCTCTGGAAATTGCCCCAAGACTTCCGTGGCATAAACAAGGCAAAGTGCCATCATACAAATGGTTAAAATACTGCGATTCATAATTGCACCCATCTTTAGTGGGGTACTAACTGGAAATACTCATTACTTTTCAGGAATCGCGCGCATATCGAAACTCCTTCCCCTCTAAGTACTATTAAAACCTCGAAGTTGCGAGAAGTTGCGAAAAAAATGAAAATTTCGACACCTTCAATATTTGATGGGGTTTATATTGTTCGAGCTATCAGCACGGTGTGCATCCATCGTGCGGAATCACTTTGATTTTTATCATTTTCACCACTCAAAATGGAGTTCTATCATGAAAGTCGCTTCAATTAGTACACTTTGCGCCGGAATCTGTTGCGTACTAATCGTGTTTAGCTGGAGTACACGCGAAGCCCAAGCGCAAAGGCCTGGGCGGGGAATGGGCGGTGGCATGGACATTACCCGTTTACTTGGGATAGAGCAGGTACAAAAGGAAATCAACTTGACTAAGGAACAGATAACCGAGATTGATAAAATTCGAGAAGCATCGCGGCCACCACGTCGCAATCGCGAAGATATGCGCAAGATGCGAGAGGAAATGGAAAAATTAAGCCAGGAGGAACGCAGCAAAAAAATGGAATCCATGATGCAAGAACGTCAAAAGGAGTCTGAACAACGCACCAAGGAAAACATGAAAAAGCTGTCTGGAATTCTCAAAAAAGAGCAGTTAATACGAGTTAAACAGATTCAAATGCAAATGGAAGGTGTTGGCGTCCTTCGTCGACCGGAAGTAATGACGCATCTTGGCCTGGATGACGCGCAGAAAGAAAAACTGAAGAAGATTAACGAGGAGGTACGCGATCAGATGCGAGAGCTTATGCGGTCGGGCCGTAATCGAAATGGCGACAACGCAAATAGAGACCAAAGCCGCCAGCAGATGCGGGAAAATATGCAAAAGGCACGTGAGGAAATCGAGAAAAAGGTGATGGCCGTGCTGAAACCCGATCAAAAGAAGAAACTGGGCGAAATGATGGGTAAGCCTTTCAAGCTTGATCGTTCGGCATTTAGTCGTCGCGGTGATGGCCGTCGTGGCGAAGGTCGACAAGGCGACCAAGGTCGGAGCAGACGGGATAGACAAGACTCCAAAAAGAAGAATTAGACGCTTTTTCCACGCCTTGCGTAATTAACCCTACTTTTGTCATCTAAATCCGCCCTCCTAAAGGTTGGGGCTGACTAATATAATAGTTGTTGACTATTACACTGTTAGTTATACTAAAAAATGTGAATGTATGTAGATGATCGCCGGTGTGGGAGACACTTTCCGTACCGGTGATCTCTGTTTTATTTGTGGAACAGGCATCCTTGCCCGTTTCGCGGGATTGGCTGTACAGAGGACGAGCGCAATGGACCTGGCGAAAATATTTCTTGATGCAGGCTTGCTTGACGAGCAGCAGATCGAGTTGGCTCGCCAGGCCGAAGACCAAGGAAAGCGTTTGGATGAAGCAGCCGTGCAACTCGGCTTCATTACCGAAGAGCAGTCCCTGAGGACGATTGGCGACGCTGTGGGCTTGCCCTTTGTTGATCTGGCCGAATCTGAGATTGATCTGTCGCTTTTGGAAAAATTCCCGCCATCCGCAATTTATCGTGAATGCCTTTTCCCATTTCATCAGAAGAACGGCACTCTGGTGGTCGCCACTCCGGATCCGTTTAACCTTTACCCGCTGGACGAACTCAGCGCGACGTTAGGTATCACGATCGTTCCCGTTTTGGCCACACGGATGGAGATCGCCAAGTTGACCAAGGCCCATCTGGGCGTGGGCAGCGAAACGGTCGAGCATATGATCGCCCAGAGTAGCGACGACGCCGAGATACAAGTGCTCGACGAAGTCGAGACCGACGGGGCGGAATTGTCGCAGTTGGCCGAGGAGCCTTCGGTGGTGCGGCTGGTGAACGAGATTCTGCTGGAAGCTATCGAGATCGGCGCCAGTGATATTCATATCGAATCTGAACGACACGACCTGCGCGTTCGTTACCGGCTCGACGGAGTCTTGCAGCCCCAACCGATTCCACCGGAGATTCACCGCTTTCGGGCAGCCATCATCAGCCGCCTGAAAATCATGGCCAGGCTCAACATCGCCGAGCGGCGTCTGCCGCAGGATGGACGCATCGAACTTAAGACGGGCGGCCGGGAAGTCGACGTGCGAGTGTCGGTGATACCCATGATCCATGGCGAAGGCATCGTCTTGCGCTTGCTCGACAAAGGCCGCATGACTTTTTCGCTCACAAACCTGGGCATGGACGACGATCTGCTGGTCACCTTTCGTGAAATAATCAGCATGCCGCACGGAATCGTACTCGTCACCGGTCCCACCGGTTCGGGTAAAACCACCACGCTTTACAGCGCGTTGCAGGAAATCCGTAGCGACGAGACAAAGATCATCACCACCGAAGACCCGGTCGAATACAAACTGCCCGGCATGAGCCAGATCCAGGTGCATCCCAAGATCGGCCTGACATTTGCCAACTCGCTACGAAGTATCTTGCGTCACGACCCGGACGTCGTGCTTATCGGAGAGATTCGCGACCTGGAGACGGCGGAGAACGCCATTCAGGCCTCGTTGACGGGCCACCTGGTTTTCAGCACGTTGCACACAAACGACTCGGCCGGCGCCTATACTCGTCTGACCGACATGGGTGTCGAGCCGTTCCTGGTCTCCAGCACGGTTGAAGCCGTGATGGCCCAGCGGCTGGTACGGACGGTATGCACTCACTGCCGCCGTTCGTATCACCCCTCGCCCGAAGATCTGCCGAATGATTTCCCCATCGAGCAATTGGACGATGACGGTGTTTTGTATCATGCCACCGGATGCCGAGAGTGTCGGCAGGTGGGCTACAAAGGCCGCATCGGGCTGTTCGAATTGATGGTGACCACCAATCGCATACGCAAGATCAGCCAGGAGCGGGCCAGCAGTTGGGAGATCAAGCAGGCCGCCATCGAGCAGGGCATGCATACACTCCGCCAGAACGGCTGGGGCAAGGTACTCTCGGGCAAAACCACCGTGGAAGAAGTTATTCGCGTTACCAAGGGTGATGATGTTAGCGGGCATATTGTTTTGGGGGCTAATGACTAACGATGTTGCATTTCGACTACACGGCTCGCGACGCGAGCGGACAACGCATTAGCGGAACGATGGAGGCGGGCTCGCAGCAAGAAGTGCTGACGATCTTGGCCAATCGTTCGTTGTTCCCGGTAAAAGTCGAAACCCATAAAAAATCCGAGCTGCCCTTTGTGCGACAACGGGTGTCGCGGCAGGTAATGGCGGTGAGCCTGGGCCAGTTGGCCGACCTGCTCCGCAGCGGCGTACCCTTGCTCCGCTCGCTGGAGATCCTCAAACGCCAGGTGTCGCACTCCGCCATGCGCGACGTGCTGGCTGATCTGCATCGCCAGGTGGAAAGCGGCATCACCCTTACCGAAGCCATGCAACGCCACCAGCGTGTATTCGGCAAAATGACCATCAGCATGGTTCGCGCCGGCAGCGAAGGAGGTTTTTTGGAAGATTCGCTCTCCCGCACCTCCACGTTTATCGAAGCACAAGAAGACCTGAAAGGACGCACGATCGGAGCTGTTGCCTATCCGGCCGTATTGGCCGTGTTGGGCATCTCGGTGGTGCTGGTTCTGCTGATCTTCTTCGTGCCGAAATTCGAGACCATTTTCGCTGCCATGCGAGCGCGCGGCGAGTTACCGCTCTTGACCGAATGGTTGCTGTCGAGCAGCAAATTTTTCTGGGACTGGAGTCTTTGGATCGTACCCACCGTGCTGCTGGCGATTGTTGCCGCCTGGCGCTGGCTGGGAACGGAGTACGGTCGGCACTGGCTGGACCTGATGAAATTGCGTCTGCCGCTGGTGGGTCCCATCATTCGCAACCTGGCCATCGCGAGATTCTGCCGCGTTCTGGGAACTCTGCTGGGGCACGGCGTTTCGATCCTCACGGCCCTGAAGATTTCCAGCGAATCGGCCGGGAACAGCATTCTGGCCGAAGCCGTGGTGGCGGCCACCGAAAATATCTCCGCCGGCGAGACCCTGGCCCAACCGCTGGCCCAGTGCCGGCATTTCCCCGAGAACATTGTGGAAATGATAGCCGTGGCCGAAGAATCCAACCGTTTGAACGAAGTATTGGTGGATATCGCCGACTCGCTGGAACGACGCACATTTCGCCGTTTGGATTTGGCGGTAAGATTATTAGAGCCCCTGATGCTGGTCATTATGGCGGGCATAGTGTTGGTGTTGGTGATTGCGCTGCTGCTACCGATGTTTAAGATGAGTGCGGCGATTCAGTAATGGAGAGCTGGTGTACAGAACTATGTAGGCCGGGTCGCGACTCGGCAGGTGGAATTGGTAAACACAAATACCGGGTCGCGACCCGGCCTACGGGAGTCTTTTACGGAGGAATAAGGAAGTGCATAGCACATCAAGACATTCGCGCCGCATACGCGGATTTACGTTGATCGAAGTGTTGCTGGTGCTGGTGATCCTGGTGATTATCGGGTCGCTGGCGGTGGTTGCCTACGGTCCCATACGGCGAGGCGCGTTCATCAAGGCCGCCGACGCCCAAATCAAGGCCTTCAAAACGCCGCTACGGGCTTACTGGCTCGACCAGGGCGACTACCCCACGACCTCGCAGGGATTGGAAGCTTTGCGCACACAGCCTTCCGACCTGGCCGTGCCCGAAAAGTGGAACGGTCCGTATCTCGACAGCGAGGTTCCGCTGGATCCGTGGCAAAATCCATATCGCTACGAGAATCCGGGCAAGTACCAGACCGACTGGCCGGATATCTGGTCCCTTGGTCCCGACGGCATGGATGGCACGGAAGATGATATCGGTAACTGGGCCACCGTGAAAAAGTAGACACTGACAGAAAGCAAACATCAACAAGAAGTGAACACGATGTTATCGATGCAAGGAAAGCAGGTACCCACTCCGGTGGATTATCAACGTTGTGCATGGCCACGTGCCGTCACATTGGTGGAAGTGTTGTTGGTTCTGGTCGTTTTGACATTGATTGCCGCCACTGCCTGGCCGGCGCTGGAGCGATCATTTGCCAATCAACGCTTGCGTGACGCCGCCGACCTGGTCCGCGCCGAGTGGGCCGCCACGCGGGCCAGGGCAATGAGATTGGGCACAGCCCAACAGTTCCACTATACGCCGGAGGAGCAGGATTATTGGGTCAACGCATGCGAAGATGATACGGGATCGATGAACGGTTCGTCATCGACCTCTAATATTTCGGCCAATGCCGGGACTGATGGATCATATTTAATGTTGCCCGACAAAATTTATTTCCATGAAGGCGAAACTCAAAGTGCAAGTTCCCCCAATGCTTCAACGGATCGGACATCCATGACCGGGCAAAGCGATCCAGGTACGATCGTGAACGGTGAAGCGGGAGCCCCCATAGTTTTTTACCCCGACGGCACATGTACGTCGGCCCGACTTGTATTGCGAAATGAATACGACCGCGGTATCGAAATCACAATTCGCGGTCTGACGGGCATGTCAGACTCCGGCGAAGTTTTTTATGTCGAGGACCACACACCATGAGACACGCTCGCGGTGGCCTTACGCTTTTCGAAGTAATTTTATCCCTGGCGATCCTCGGCGGCGCGGTGGCCGTCATCGCCCAAGCCGCCTGGAGCGGGCTGGAAAACGCTCGCATGGCCAAGGAACTCGTGCAGGCCGAATTGTTGGCCGAAAACGTGATGGCCGAACTGTTATCGGGCATTCGTCCCCTGGAGTCGGCACAAGACAGCACGTTTGAAGAAGATGACAGCTTGGAAGATCCCGAGCAATGGATTTACTCGATTGATATCGGGCCGTCGGATATTGATGGAATGCTCAAAGCCAGCGTGACGGTTCGCGCCAACAACGACCGGCCCAGAAAGGTCAGCTATTCGCTTGTTAGGTGGATATTGGATACGGAAGGGATGGCAGAGGATCAAGGAGAGAGTAAGGAAGAATAGGACGCAGTTGTTTGCGGTGGGCTTGTGCCCGCGCTGGCCCAACGCGAATGGTGGCTGGGGCAAAGCGAAGTGGTGTCCCAGTGCTTCACATCCGGGGCTTCGCTTAGCTCAACCATCAGCCACCCTGCGGTATAAAACTACAACAAGAACCATCAGAATCATTGAATCGCTGCAAAGGCACTCCGCATGTCATTTCGGTTGCACAACAAGATTCGCTTCGGATATACGCTCTTGGAGGTCATCCTGGCGTCGATGCTAGCGGCAGCCATTATGCTGATCGTAGCCACCAGCATCGAGATACAGCTCCGCGCGTTCAAATCCGGTAGTTCGCATGTCGAGGAAGCCCAACTTGCCCGTACGCTTTTACATAAGATCGGCGATGATCTGCGGGCATTGATGCCCATGGAAGCCGCGACCGGTTCGCCCGACTCCGCCGCTTCCACCGAAGATAAAGACTCAGACACCCGTGGCGGCGATTCCGAGATGGACTCTAAGGATACCGCCGACGAAACTGATGAATCCGATGACAAAACAACATCGGATGTATCTAAGCCCGGCATATACGGTGAAATCGATTATTTGCGAATTGACGTAGTAAAAGCCCAGCGACGTGTAAGTTCTTCGTCCGACGAATTGCCATCGGACGCCGCCGCGCAAGGAGCTAACAGCGCAATCCAAACAATTGTTTATTACGTACAGACACCCGAAGAACTTGCTGTCGAAGCTGTTTCCACGAATTCCGATCAATCCGGCGGTGGCCTTGTGCGTCGCGAACTGGTTCAGCCCGCGGCGGCTTGGGCAGCCAATACTGGGAGCCTGGAATATGAAGATGCGACTGTAATGCCAATCGCGTCCGAAGTTACCGCTATCGAGTTCCGCTACCATGACGGCGAAGAATGGCTCGAAGCATGGGACTCATCCGAGAGCGGTGAGTTTCCAAAAGCGATAGAGATCAGACTCTTCTTCGCGCGTCAGACACGGTCGAACTCGAATCCCACCGCGACAGCCGGTTACTATTCCAATGAGCAAAACGGTTTACCCGACGTGCAATACCGGCTGATTGTGCCCATCGCGTGTCAGGGCGCGAGCGAGTCGACGAAAAGCGATTCACTGGATGAGTCTTCCGAACCGACAACTTCCAGCGACGGCAGCGAGTCATCGGGAGGTGAACGATGAAACGTCGCGCAATGATTTTGATAGTAGTGCTGGTAGCCGTAGCCGCCCTGAGTCTGGCCGCCTTGGCATTTTCGGCTTTGATGGTTGGTGAAAGGGAAGTTGTACACTCAACCGGCCGGCAGATACAGGCGAGGGCCCTGGCCGAATCCGGTATCGAAATGGTGAGATTGTTTCTGAGCGAACATCCCGACGTTCAGTTTTCAGACGGCACGTGGCACGAAGACCTTGAAAAATTCCAGGGCGTGATGGTTTTCGACGACGAGACGCCGCAAGGACGAGGCCGGTTCGCGATTATTGCCCCCGTCGAAGATCAGGATCTTGGCGGAATGCGATTCGGACTGGAGTGTGAATCTTCGAAGCTTAATTTGAATACTCTGTTGGAAGGCGAAGACAACGAGCAATCCCAGCGCGACAGGCTGATGGCATTGCCCGGGATGACCGAAGAGATCGCCGACAGTATACTCGACTGGCTCGATGAGGACGACGAACCTCGCGAGTTCGGCGCAGAGGCGGATTATTACGAATCGCTCACTCCTCCCTATCATCCCACTAACGGGCCCATACGATGCTTGGAAGAGCTGCTGTTCGTGCGGGGGATAACCGAGGAGCACCTTTACGGCTCCGATCGGAATCGAAACGGCAAGCTCGACACCGACGAATCAGGCGAGACCGCCATCGCCGAAATCGACTCCACCAACAGCATCAGCCCCCGCGGCTTGTCCGCCTATCTGACGCTATTTAGCCGCGAAATGGTCGTTCAACCGGACGGCAGTCCCAAGATCGATCTTAACCAGAACGACGCCGAAACGCTCTACGAGGAATTGGAAGAAGCTTTCGACAGCGAATGGGCCACGTTCATCGTGGGTTATCGTCAGCAGGAACAGCACTATAGCGAAAATGATTCGTCATCCAACCAAGACAATAACGATTCTCAAAAAAGCGAGAATTCCCAGAATACCGCTTCCAACGGAAAAAACCAGCAAAGCGGAGGGAATTCGTCAGCTTCATCGGATTCAAAAAATCAAGAAGAAGTTGAACAACAAGAACACGCCACGGGTGAACTTGATCTAAGCAAACCACTCAACCAGAAACTCGACAGCATCTTGGCCTTGATCGGAAGCAAGATCAAGATCAAGTACAAGAATAGCGAAAAGTCGACCGTGGTCGCGCCGCTGTTCTCCAATGATCCCGATTCCATGCGCGAGTATCTGACGAAACTGATGGACCACGCAACTATTGGAGAAGGAAAATCGCTAACCGGACGAGTGAATGTCAACCTGGCGCCGGCAGCCGTCTTGGCATGCGTGCCCGGTGTCGACGCCGATCTGGCGGAAAATATCGTGGGCCGGCGGCCGGCCGATCCCATGTCCATCGATACTTATCAGAATCATCCCACCTGGCTGCTGATCGAAGGCCTGGTGACGCTTAATAAAATGAAGGCATTGTTGCCCTATCTGACGGCGGGCGGCAGTGTATATAAAGTACAAACCGTGGGGTTTTTTGACAAAGATAGCTCGACAGTGCGACTAGAAGCCCTCATTGACGCCAGCGAGTCTCCGCCCCGTATGCTATCATTGAAGAATCTGACACCGCTGGGACCGGGCTTCGATCCGCTGGAATTGGGCGCCGAAGAATAGAACCTCCAGTCACCGCAAAAGTTTTACAAAAGGTTAGACGAAAAAATGCCTCGAAGATTGGCCATCGAACTTACCGGCGCGGAAGCTCACCTGTTACTACTGTCGGCATCAGAAACGCGCATCAAAGTCGAAAAGTCCTTGTGTATCCCACTCCTCTCCGACAACAAAGACAATAAGGAGGGAACATCGCCGGCCAGTCCTGAGCAAATCGTCGTCGATGCCTTGTCTCAAAACGGCATTTCGCGAGTCGAGACGATTGCCGTGGTAGGTCGCGCGGACGTCGAGTTGCGACTCTTGAATGTACCTAAGGTGCCCAAAACCGAACTGCCCGAAATTGTTCGCTTTCAGGCCATGCAGGAGCTGCCCGCCATTGGCGAGAAAACGCCGTTGGACTATCTCCCTTTGGAAGATGTCGAAGCAGCATCACAGCACCAGCGCGTGCTGGCCGCGGTTCTCAAGCCCGGTGTAATGAAGCGTCTGGAAAAAATTTGCCACGATGCGAAGCTAACGCTGATACAGATTGTGTTGCGGCCGGCGGCGACCGCCTCGCTGATGTTGCGCGAGAAGCCGGAGCTTATCCAAGGGTGTTGCCTGTTGGTGGAGGTGCTTGGCCGTCATGTGGACTTAGCGGCCGTGCATCATGGACAGGTTGTCTTCCTCAGGCATATGCTATTGACGGGCAATCCCATGGAGTCTTCCGAAGCAAGTGAAATACTTTTCGATGAAATTCGCCGCACTCGCGTTGTCGTGGCAAACCAGGAGAATGTAGGGGATGTCGAACCGGTCGTGCTTGTCGGCAACCGTCCGGAGCATACCCGTTTTACCGAGCAACTGGCATCCGAGACCGGCGTCTCGGCCCGGTTGATAGATCCTCTGCCCCAGTCCATGGTAGCCGATCCCGACTCGGCCGTCTCGCCCGCCCAGAGTGACTACTGCGCGGCCTTGCTGGGCGCGGTGTCCGACGAAACGGCCAGAAGGCCGCAAGTCTTTGACTTTTTGCACCCACGAAAAACTCCCGAGCCGCCTAGTCGTCGCAACACCTACGTTTTGGCCGCTTTGGCCACGGCGACCATCCTGCTTGCCGTGATCGTGTTGAACTGGT
Organism: Pirellulales bacterium; assembly: GCA_016934075.1. Classification (GTDB taxonomy): domain Bacteria; phylum Planctomycetota; class Planctomycetia; order Pirellulales; family Thermoguttaceae; genus JAFGTN01. The sequence goes on along the minus strand of JAFGTN010000198.1, from coordinate 1,465 downwards.
TGCAAACCTCCCAACTCGAGGCGGATATACGCCGCCTCCAGCAGGAAGCGGTCACTTTGGAACCCGAGGCCAAAAAAGCCGATAAACTGGTCTCGGATGCGGGCGAAGTCGATGACTGGCTGAAGGGTGAGGTTGTGTGGCTGGAAGAACTCGCCTGGCTTTCAGAGAAATTCCCGGAGGCCAAGGACGCCATGCTTACCAACTTGAGCGTTACCAGTAACGGCCAACGCCGTGAAATGAGGCTTAGTGGCTATGCCCGTGATGTCGATACCGCCGGTAAGTTGGACGACGGTCTGCGAGATTCGACGCACCAGGTTGTGGGAAAGACAAAGAACGAAAACAGCAAGGAGAGCGGTTATAATATCCAATTTCGCTCGGATGTGCAGATTTCATCGCCCAAATGATTGCTATGGTTTTGAAAAGACGCGAAAAAATTCTGGCCCTGGCCACTTTGCTGTTGTTGATGGTTGTGGTGTTTTATCAGGCTTACTCGATGTTGCGGGGTCCGCTTAGTGGACTCGAGTCGCTGCATGCAAAAGCGGCCGCCGACGTGGAGCGGAAGAAAACTCGTCTGAAGAACGCCAAACTGGCCGAAAAGCGTATGGAGAAATGGCGGCGGCAATCATTGCCTTCCGATTCACGTACCGCGCAGTCACTCTACCAAAACTGGCTGCTTCAGTTGGCCCGCGACGCAAGTTTTTCGGATACCAAGATCGATACCGCGCAGGTGCGTCGTCGCAGCGATGTTTACTCCGCCTTGCAATTCACGCTCCAGGCTAAAACCACACTGGGTGGTATAACCAACTTCCTCTACCGCTTTTACAGCACCGATCATCTCCACCAGATACTCAACCTTACGGTTACGCCCGAAGACCGTGGCAAAATGATAAAAATTCAAATGGCCATTGAGGCGTTGTCGTTGTCGGGCGCAAAATCCATTAATGAATTATCCCGGGAGACCTCCGAAAGAAAGCTGGCCGCGATAAACAACTATGAGGATAAGATTGTTGCTCGCAACCTGTTTGCGGCGTATCAACCTCCGATTCCCCCTTCGCCTCCCCCGCCTCCCCCACCGCCAAAAGCAAAATTCGATGCATTGAAATTCGCCTATCTGACTGGAGTAACTTTGACGGGAGACCGGCCCAAAATCTGGATTATCGCCAGGACTACAGGTGATCGTCATGAATTGAATGAAGGCGATACGTTCGAAATCGGTGAAACAAAGTGTAAAGTGCTACGAATCGGAAAACGCGACGCCGAAATCGAGATTGATGGAAAGCGGTGTTTGGTTTCACTGGGACAGAATTTGCGCGACGCCGAGGATTTATCTCCTCGCGAGTAATCCTCGATAGGGGATAAAATGTCGAAATCAGAATAACTGCACTTTCTGAAAAAACGGCACTTAGGCCTATATGAAATAGAAAAGATGTGCAACATCTTTTATATTTCATACGTTTTTTGTGTT
>JAFGTN010000197.1 GCA_016934075.1 Pirellulales bacterium | reverse complement strand
GCGTCCTTATAGGACACACAACGATGGATGGAAAGGCCGTTTTTCATGAAAATCGCCCTCAAATGGGTTTAGCGTTTACAGTTTGAGGAATTAACGTGAATCCGGAAAACAGGGATTTAATGAGGGATTGATGCGCAAGCGGTTATGAATGTCCTTTTTCATCTTTTTGGTTCTTCACGGACTTCAGTGGGTGAAGATGATGTCAACTTGCCTTCGGCAAGAGGTTTCCAGGCATGGGCTAACAAAAGTATGTTGACTCAAGCCAAACTACAGGGTGATAATACCGTGGTCTGGTGAAGTGGAGGTAGGCATTGCTGAGGAGCAACCTACCAAGAAAAAACCAGATGATGAGGGAAGTATCTTCTGTCAAGGCTCCTCGGATATTCCATGGTCCGAGGAGTTTCTTTTTCATACTTTTGTTAGACCATGCCTGAAAAACCTTCGTGCGGAGCACGACAAAAACATTTTTGTCCACTAAATTCCGTGAAGAACCATCTTTTTCTAGTCTTCCAAAATCAGTGAGGTCCCCTTTTTCTGTCCCTGTTGTGATTATCGAATTAACGTATAATCCAGTACCGGGCTTTGAAGCACAAGCGATTATGGGTGTCCTTTTTCTTCTTTCAAAACAATGTGGCTTGCTTCGAAACAACCCTGATTGGATGCTTGCTCGTCTTTGCCTTCTCAACGAAATCCGCTATATCACTTTCTGGCCAATCTTCCATGAATCGGAATGCCGAAGCAATCACGTACTCTCGATTGCATTCAATTGACAGCCAACGACGACCAAAAGCTTCAGCAGCTTCACCAGTCGTGTTCGATCCTGCGAAAATATCAACAACGAGATCATCCGGGTCAGTCAGAAACTTGATGAAGAATTCTGGGAGAGCACGAGGAAACCTTGCGGGATGCGGCTTGATTCCTATGGCCTTGCAGGTTCGGATGTAGTGGGAATTACTTTCTGTGTTCGGGTACTGTAGTAGATTTGGTGGTATTGCTCCGCCGTTGTCTTTCCCAAACTTCATATCAATGTCATGCCCAGAAGGACGCTTTGCTTTGCTATAAAACTTTTCTGGATCTTGAATCAACTTCTTCATTCGGTCGCTGTACGGAGCCAGCACATTAGATACGTTAGCCTTCGCTTCCGGTGACTTGCAAAGCCACCACACAGTGTTGACCGAATCTTTCGCACGCAACTTCTTCTTATTTACCCATTCTATTGGCGATGGCAGTTTTGAAGGATTATGCCAGTAGAAATCCTCGGCAAGATGAAAGCCACAGTCATCGCACAGCCCAAGAAGAACGCGAAAGTTGTACAGTGATCGCAAAGGTGCACCCTTCTTGTATGCTCCTCCAAGGTCGATTACGAAGCTACCTCTCTCTTTGAGGACATGCTTGACAAGAGGCCCGAAAGAGACGAGCCAGTCGACATACTCTTTCTGCTCCAGATTCCCGTACGTCTTTTTCCTCAGTAGGGCAAATGGAGGAGAAGTCATTACCAAGTCGACAGATTCTTTTTCCATCGTCTCAAGGTAATCTTCTGCCATTCCCAATACGGCAGTCCCGTGTTCTGTCTGGTAGATCGTTTGCAGGTTCGGGCGTTCAGCGATATTTGCTCCGTTGGTAGACTCCTTTGACACGTTCTTTCTCCATTTCGTTGATTTTTTTCCACCAGAAGCTCTTTTTGTACACAATTCATTGCCAGAATTAAAGACACTGCGATTCAGACCATAAGTTACGTAACCTATAGTCTGTAGACTTAATGTATACAACAATCTGATACTGGTGTCACCAAGTTCACGGAAGGTGAGATCAGAATGCCTAAACATAGTGAAGTAGCATCCCGATTTGGTGATAAGCTGCGCAAATTACGCAAAAAGAAGGAAGTTTCGCAAGAGGAACTCGCTGACCGTGCTGGCCTCCACCGTACCTACGTCAGTTCGGTTGAGCGCGGCGAGCGGAATGTCTCTCTTGAGACGATTGACAAACTTGCACGCGCCCTCAACCTTTCATTGAGAGACATCATGCCATAGGAGGGCACCGTGGGATTCAAGACGGATCGTGAATTCCTTCGTAACATTACTGTCGGCGCTATTGGCACTCGGCAAGTCGCAAAACTACTCAACGCTGCTGGGTTTCGAATTATCGAGCTTGAGCGAACGGCGATCAGCAATAAGCTGTGGATGACGAAGATTAAGCGTCTCCGTGTCCCAGATCTTCTTTGCCTCCATTCAGGAACACGCATCGAATCGCGGGCGAAGGGAACGCTCAAGGTGACGATGTCACATGCCATCAAAAATGCGGACCGGGCCTGGGACAAGGGGCTGCGAGACAAAGACCTCGTTGCCTTCATTAAGTGTTACGACCAGGATGGTCATTGGGAACCGGCAGACACGGTATGTCTATTCCGTGTATCTGATATGCGAGCTACGCAGGATGTAGCCGGACTCAGTCAGATGAAATCAGCGGCAGAAGGGAACGAGATCCAGCTTACTTGGCCTTCAACAATTCCAAAACAAGCCGGTCACGTCGAAGCAATTGAGCCCGATAAGATCAAGACTGTTCTCGCATCAGGCCGACGGCAGAGTTACAAGCTCATATCAAAGAAGAAGGGCGGAGTTAAGTGCATACTGACACCGTATGTCAACGTCGGTGATGTATTCGTGGGTGATGAACAGGTAATAGCGTCCGTCATGCCGGAACTCGTGGAACTTGCCGCTCCTGATTGTGACCAGTACGACTTCATTGCTGATCTTGAAGAAGATGACCACGAAACAGTATATGCAGCCTCTAAGGCTCTCGGATACCTTCCTGAATTGAAATCGCAAAGCGAACAGCCTCTACGCACTGTCATGAACGATGATAGTAATCCTCTCCTTCAGTTGGAAGCTGCATCTGCACTTGCTCGACTCGGCATCAATGACGGCTGGGATGGTATCGCATCTGCTGCAAAATCAGATCGAGATGACGTGAAGATGGAAGCCGTACTCATCCTCGGTGAGCTACCGGGACAGAAACCTCTCGGTATGATGAAGGAGATTGCCGCCAACACATCCAGTCCTTCGGAACTGCGAGCTGCGTGTGCTTGGGCAATGGGCGAGCATAGTTATGATCTTCTCCAGACACCGCTCCTTGATTTAATCGCAGACGATGACGAAGACGTCGCCACGCACGCGATTGTCTCTGCATCTCGGTTAATAACAGACGACAACATAGCTGACGTTCTCGCACAAATCGGTGATAACGCAAAGAAATCTGCTGGAATAGCAAGATCCGTAGTTTTATCGTCAAGCAATCCGGTTCCTATCATCGTCAATGCGATAGAGAATACAGATGGAGCCTCTCGGAACTGGCTGATTTACCTTCTCGCAAGACTTGGAATACAGAAATCAGAAGCATATGTCCGCGACAACGCCAACCACCTCCTTTCTGAACTGGATTTCTTTTGGAAGTACCACGAGGAAAACTGGACTAACCGGCTCGACGTTGCTGACCAGCTTGACTTTCTTACTGCACAGTACTTGTGAGCTGACACAACCCGAGCTATAGTCCTGGCGTGAATGTCGATCTCCAGATTCAGGTTCTAAGCTGGCAAAGAGCATACCAGAGGGAAAAAGGAACCGGTAGTCTTTGTCAGCGTTGGGATACCTGTTGCACTGTTCAACGCTCCGGCGAATTCTGCAATTCACCAATCAGCTTGTCTAGTTCTTCGCGCAATTTCTCCAGGATTTCGTCGTAGTTGAATGAGCCCACTTTTTCGCCGCGGCGTTTCAGGTTTACTTGGGTTGGGCCGCACCATACGCCCAGGTCGGCGTCGTCGGTTTCGCCGGGGCCGTTTACTCGGCAGCCCATTACGGCGATGGTTATGGGGTATTGGGCGGCGTAGGCGGTCATTTCGCGGATCTGTTGGGCCAGTTCTACGAAATCGCCGTTTTGTACGCGGGAACAGCTTGGGCAGCTTATGATGTTGAGACGGCCGGGCGTGGTGGCTTCGGCGATTTGGGCCGGGGTTTGAAAATTACCGGCCGCTACGTCGGCCAGGATTTGGCGGCCGGCTTCGATCTCTTGGTGTTTTTGCGAGTTGGGCACGGTGAGCGAGACGCGGAGCGTGTCGCCAATGCCTTCGGAGAGAAGACGCTCCAGGGCGATGCGGGTTTTCACGATTCCCTCGGGCGGCATGCCCGCCTCGGTTACGCCCAAATGCAAGGGCACGTCCGGACGCTGGACGGCGAAACGGCGGTTGGCTTCGATTACTTTGGCCGGGTCTGAATCTTTGAGCGAGACACAATATCGCCGGAAGCCGATCGAGTCAAGGAATTCGCAGTGTTCGAGGGCGCTGGCCAGCATCGGTCCGATCGAGTCATCGGCTTCGAAGCGGTTTTGTATTGCCGGATCGACAGAACCGCAATTTACGCCCACGCGTATCGCGCAATCGGCCGCTGCGGCCGTGTCGGCCAGGAACCGCACTTTGTCCTGCCAGGGGCGGTCGGGTTCGTGGTGGTATAGATGGCCCGGGTTATAGCGAATCTTGTCGACGAGGGGCGCTACTTCCTTGGCAACACGATAATTCTCCTGCAAATCGACCGACAGATTGGCCATCGAGCGATCGCGAATTTCGGCCAACGCCCGAGCGTCCCGGGGCGTATCGACGGCAATACGAACCACGCCGGCGCCGGCCTTATCCAGGTGCTCGACCTGCTCGACGGTGGCCTCTACGTCCGATGTCTTAGTGGCGCACATGCTCTGCACCAGCACCGGCCGGCCGCCGCCGATGGCCGTGGATCCGATTTGTACTAGTCGCGTGGGATTGCGGTCGATTGTTGGCAAGATATGTTTCCTTGTTGTGTAACCATTTTGGCCGAGTTTCATACTAACCCGAAGCACGAGCGAAGGGAGAAACAGGAAAAACGTAGCACTCCCTTCGCTTGCGCTTCGGGTTAGTCTTGTTTTCTTGGTCCCATTTTCGTTTGAGTCGGGGTGCCGCAGGCACAGGAGGATATTGAGCTGCCCCTGTACACCTCTTTCGGCTTCGCCGCCCCGATAGACGAGCTACCGGGGCTACCCGAAGATCAAATTCTCACTCCGAAGTTCTCATTTTCACTGCAAGGCGGCTCGCCACAAGCCCCGCCCGGTGCGGTTCTGAATAAAACGACTGGAGAAACAGGGGTGACTTTACCGATAACAGCGACGATGCCGCCTATTTCATGGGCCGCGTCGCCGGCGGTTGGGGCGTGGAGAAGGGGGGTTCCTTCTTCATAACTGCTTAATTTACAAAATGTTACGATACTTGACCATCGCAGGATTGTTGGTCTTTTGTGGCGGCTGCTCGCTTTTGCCCGACGTCGCCCACAAACCCTCATTACACAATCCGTTCCCGCAATTATCTCGCGTGGCCATCGCGCCGTTCTTCAATGCCAGCAACGAGCCCACTGTCGACGGGCGGGAGTTCGCTATTGCTTATTATAACGAGCTTCAAAATGTGCCGGGATTCGAGGTCGTTCCGGTGGGGGTTGTCGAGACCGAGCTTCGTAACCAGAAACTGACGCTGGCCAGTGCTGCCGATGCCCAACGTCTGGCCAGGGCATTGAACGTCGACGCGGTCGTGATCGGTGTGGTGACAGACTATTCACCCTATTACCCGCCACGATTGGGTATGCAAGTAAAGTGGTATGCGGCTAATCCGGGCTTCCACTCCATTCCGCCGGGCTACGGGTTGCCGTGGGGAACGCCCGACGAAGAGAACATTCCGGCGCCGCTATTGTACGAGGCTGAAATGGCTCTGGCCAAACAACAGCTTAAGACACAGACACCAGACTGTTCCGATCAAGAGCAACTACAAGACGAAAAAACACAAAAAGCCCGCCAATCACAAATTGCCAAGGCAAACGACGCCGAGGGTGGCGATACTCCAGTGAATGAACGTACCGAACCCGCGATGGTGGTTGGACCGGATGGTCGTGAGATAGCAGCCAACCAGCAAACTTCACGTGATCCGCTCAGTGCGAATAAAACTAATAAATCAGCCGGCAAATCCGGCGCGACTCCCTTTGATTCGGGACCCCTGACCTGGGAAGAATCGGCTCGATTGGCGGCCGCAACGCCGCCGGTGCCCGGCATTCCAGCCGGTTGGCCCGATCCGCGCGGCTTCATCCCGCCACCACCCAGCAGCACCGCGCCGACTTGTTGGCCGACCGACAAGCCGGTAATGGAATTAACGCGGAACTATGACGGTTCCGATATAAACTTGACCGAAGCTTTGTCGAGTTACCATTATTTTCGCGACGATGCTCGTTTTGGGGGTTGGCAGGCCTATCTACAACGTAGCGAAGACTTTATCGGCTTTTGTGCCCACATGCATATTTGGGAAATGCTTAGCGCCCGAGGCGGAGCAGGTAAAACCCGAGTGGTGTGGAGATGGCCAACCATCCGATAACAATAAACGTGGCATCTGGTATCCGGATGGTGTCCCCCCCCTGCTAGAGGAGAAAATCGGCTGTGACAGAGGATATTAACGTACTAGCTCTGGTTAAAGGTAGCGAACGCTATGTATTTTTGTACGACGACACCAGTCGTGCGGAAACGCTACGCACGTTGGGCCGCTACGCCTCGAATCCGGAACTGAGCTTCACATGGTACGACGCGGCCGTGTTGAGTCAGAAGATCCGCCAAGAATGCCACAAACACGCACACAGCCGCCGTTTCAATTTGCCCCTGGCAACCGACGCAGACGATTTATTCTAGGTATGAGGTGTGAGGTATGAGGAAAGGGAAGAAAGCGAATTGCCGGAGCCTGCCCTCTGAAATCTGCCCTCTGCCCTCTGAAATCTAATCATGCAAAGGGCCGTATCCCGCTTCCTGCAATATCTTCGCGTCGAACGCAATGCTTCGGAGCTGACGCTAAAAAGTTATCGCGAAGATCTTCTGGCCCTGGCCGAGTATCTGGCCGAGGCCGATGCGGATGGTAATTTCCCCGAACCGGCGCAGATTTCGGTTCTCGACCTGCGGGGCTATGTGGCGGCATTGCACGAGGCCGGCTATGCCAAGAGCACTATCGCGAGGCGGCTGGCCTCGTTGAGGAGCTTTTTCCGCTTCGGCCAGCGTGAAGGCTGGGTGGATACCAACCCGGCCAAGCCGTTACGCAATCCACGGCGTTCGCGCACACTCCCGCACTTCCTCTCCACCGAGGACTTGGGACGTTTGCTGGAGTCGCCACCCGGCGGTACCCCATCTGGTTTAAGGGATCGGGCTATTCTGGAAACGCTGTACGCGGCCGGCTTGCGCGTGAGCGAGTTGGTTGGGCTGTGCGACGGAGATCTGGACTTCGCGGCCGGCATCATGCACGTCCGCGGAAAAGGCAAGCGCGAGCGGCTGTCGCCCATCGGCAGTTATGCCACCCGGGCCATCGAACGCTGGTTGGCGGTCCGCAAGCTGCACAAGTCCCAACCGCAAGGCCCATCGGCTCCGGTTTTCGTCAACCGTTTCGGTCGCCGCATGACAACGCGCAGCGTCGGGCGGATGCTGGAAAAATATCTTCGCCAAACCGGTCTGGACGTTCGCACAACACCGCACTCGCTACGCCACAGCTTCGCCACGCATCTGCTCGATCGGGGCGCCGATATTCGTAGCGTGCAAGAGCTGCTGGGACACAAGAGCCTTGTGACAACGCAGATCTACACCCACGTCAGCACGGCCGGGCTGCGCGAGGTCTACGAACAGGCCCATCCGCGGGCCGGCGCGGGCGAATAGCTGCAACTCACCAATATACACGCGGTGTGATGTCCACCGGCAACGGATTGGAGGGCGGTGGTATCGCAAGCGACATATCTTGCCGCACCCGGCTGGGTGAGCGGGCGAATGCCTTTGTGAAACAACGCGAAAAGTAGAACTGGTTATCGTAGCCGCAGCGGTGAGCGATCTGCTTGATTGTCATGTTCGTACACGAGAGTAACGCCAGCGACAGTTGCAGTCGCATCAGGTTATAAGTTTGCATGGGAGCATGGCCCAGTGTCTTTTGGAACAGTCGACAGAGGTGTTTGTCGGTAACGCCGGCTACGCGCACAAAGTCCTCGAGCTGAACCGGTTGGCGGGGGTTTTCGTCGATGACCTCCCGCATCCACTTCAAGGCGCGACGCACGGGCTCGGGGCGACCGTATTCGAATTCCGTGTTCTCCGCCGAGTGTTCTTCGAGAAACAGGCTTATGAGTGCCTCGACGATGCGGCACTCGGCAGGCTGCGGCGCTACGGCCGGCCAATTCTGGTGCTGGTAGATCAATTGGATCACGTGGCGAAAAAGGGCTCCAATCACCGCCGCCGGCCGACTGCGGACAGTGGGCCAAGATCGCGGTTCGGGCCAGTCGGCGGGCATGTTCTCGATATCGAAATGAAAATAGGCGTGACGAGTTTGAGCGTTGGGATCCCACCGGTAGGTCTCGCGCGAGCCGGGGCGAGCCAGAATCACACTGCCCGGCTGCAAGACAAACTCGTCATGGTCGGTCCGATAGGTGGCCTGTCCTTCGATAATCAAGACCATCTCGTAGTCGTGCAACACGCGCGGGCGGAGTGCTTCACCGGCATGGTATTGCACTACTCCACCATAGATGTACTTCAGATTGAGCATCAGAACTTGTGTTTTTCAACGGGCTGTCGGGGGGAATAGGAATGTTGTCCATCACCTAAAGCCAATTTTACAGTGAAAAATGCATGCCGCAAGTCAATGAGGAGAATTATGTGCATGGTTTCGCAACTCAAAGGCATGGCGGGAACTTGGCGGACCGTGAAAAATGAAAGCCTGGTGACCAGCTAGATTAAACCGGCCATAAGTCTTGAAAATAACAAGGAAATGCAATGAGAATCGCGATTCTAGTCACATTACTGGCATTGTGCAGCCCGCAACTCGACGCGAGTGAATATCATGTTTCGATCAACGGGAGCGATACGAACAACGGTTCCGCCGCGGCGCCGCTAAAGACCATTTCGGCCGCGGCAAACTTGGCGCAACCCGGCGACGTGATTACCGTGCATGCGGGCACTTATCGCGAACGAATCAATCCGCCGCGCGGGGGCACATCCGACACGAAGCGAATCACTTATCGGGCCGCCCAGGGCGAAAAGGTCGTCATTAAAGGCTCGGAAGTCGTCACCGGCTGGAAAAAAACCGGCGATGGCGTGTGGAAACTGACACTGCCCAACACGTTTTTCGGCGACTACAACCCATATAAGGACGTTATCACGGGCGACTGGTTCAATGCTCGTGGGCGCGACCATCATACGGGCGAGGTTTATATAAACGGCGACGCGCTTTACGAGGTTGTCTCGCTCGACAAGATCGGCGATGCAAAAAAAACGACCTGGTATTGCAAAAGCGACGACAAAAATACTCACATCTGGGCCAATTTTCATGGCGCGGATCCCAACAAGGAACTGGTCGAGATCAACGTCCGCCCCACCTGTTTCTATCCCGACACACCCGGCCGCAACTACATAACCGTGAGCGGTTTCACCATGCGCCATGCCGCCACGCAATGGGCCGCGCCCACGGCTGAGCAGGTCGCCTTGATCGGCACCCACTGGAGTAAGGGCTGGATAATCGAAAACAACACCATCAGCGATTCCAAATGTGTGGGCGTCACACTGGGTAAAGATCGAGCCTCGGGGCACAACAACGCCCAAAGTGCAGACGGCTACAACGTCGTCGTTAAGCGCGCACTGGAAAGCGGCTGGTCGAAAGACAAGATCGGTTCGCACATAGTCAGAAACAATACCATCTCCGAATGCGGCGCGGCCGGAATCTGTGGTAGCATGGGAGCCGTCTTCAGCGAACTGACCGGCAATCACATTTACAATATCCACATGAACAAACCTTATGGCGGCGCGGAGATGGCCGGCATCAAAATTCATGCGGCCATCGACACTTTGATCGCGAATAATTATATCCATCACACAGACCGGGGCATTTGGCTGGACTGGATGGCCCAGGGTACTCGCGTCAGCGGCAATGTGTACCATGACAGCACACATGAAGACCTCTACGTCGAGGTGAACCACGGGCCGTTCGTTGTGGACAACAATATCTTCCTCTCGCGAACCGCGCTGGGGGATAGCTCACAAGGCGGCGCATACATCCACAACCTCTTCGCGGGCAACATCTACCGCAGGCCGCAAAGCCGCCATACTCCATATCACAAGGAACATTCCACTGAAATCGCCGGCCTGCACGATATTCCCGGCGGTGACAACCGTTTCTACAACAACATCTTTGCCGGCGGCAAGGGACTGCAGATCTATAACGATGCAAAACTTCCCATCCGGGCCGACGGCAACATGTATCTCGGTGAACCGAAACCCTACAAAGGGGAAACAAATTCCATCGTGCTGCCGGATTTCAATCCGCAGATCAAATTCGTCGCGGCAAAGGACGCCGTAGATTTGAGTTTCACCCTGCCGCCGACAATCGGCCAGGCGAAAACTCAACTCGTAACCACCGCGCTATTGGGCAAGGCTAAGATCCCCAATCTGGCCTACAAAAACTTCGATGGCAAGCCGCTTGCGATCGATGCCGATTTCTTCGGCAAGAGCAGGAATCGGCAAAACCCATCACCCGGCCCATTGGAAATTCCCGCCAAGGGAAAAATCGATGTGAAAATCTGGCCTCGTTGAAAGAACGGGGAACAACATTTAGGACTTATACGGCCCTGCTCGGTATCGCCCTGGTTCGGAGACTAAACTGTGTCCTTCCGGCAAGCGTGAAAAACTTTTACCGGGATTCAGCTTTAGCTGGAGATTCGTCGATTAGCTTGTAGGGAGTGACGGCGGGGTGATGCTGTCGAGTGTCGCCCGGTAGTTCCAGGGCATCCAGTCCTGCGGGGTCGCCTTCAGGTCTTTCGCGTGGCGGTTGAGTTCGGTGAGGTATTCGAAGGCGTTGGCGCCACAGAGCTCGCAGGTGTGGATCAGGCTCATGAAGAGGTCGCCCACACGGGCGCCGTTGTCGGTTTTGTAGAAAAGCGAGTTTTTGCGGTGGCGGATGGCTTTCTTCAAGGCCCGCTCGCAGATGTTGTTGTCCAGCGGCGCGCCGGGCCGGCGGAGGAACAGCGTTAGCCGTTCCCAATGCCTGAGCATTTACGCGATGGCCTTGCCTAACGAAGAGTTGGGCTCGACCAGACGATCATCGAACCGGCGATTGAGCCAGTCGTGCAATTCCTCCATAATCGGGCCACTTTGGGCCTGGTGAAACTCCAAGCGATCCTGCGGCGATATGTTTCGCTCTTGGGCAATGTCATCGTTGCGATAAACCGTCGACAGCGATTCCAGCACATGGCGGCATTCTGCGGGGAAGTGCTCGGCGACATCGACAAACTGACGGCGTCCGTGGGCCAGGCAATGGGCGAGAATTGTTTCCAACTCGGTGGGTATGTTGCGCGACAAAGCGTCGCACATTTGGATAGGCGGTCCTAATTCACCGGCACGCCTGCGCAACACGTCACCGAGATTCTCGCCGGCGTGCTGTAGACCGCTGAAAAACAAGGCGATACGTTGACCTTCGCACGTGGAAACGATGCCCGAGGTATACAGTCCCGTGCGATGAGCCCACTTGTCGTTCGTATCATCGACATTGCCAGCACCATCACCATTGTCCGCGGCGCCTTCCGCCAAGGCCTTTTGCCGGGCACGATTACCCATACGCTCGAGAATTTTTACCGTCGTGTCGTCGTTGTATAAAATATCTCCATCGGCCGCTTGGCGGATCAACTCGTCAAAGGCGGGTTTGGCATGCACAGCCATATCCTGCACAACTTCCCACTGAGTCGAGGCCGGCAAGGGAACGCCCAGATTCCCCTGCAGGCCGGCGAAACGATTGAAGGGCATGCCGCTGCCGTACTTAAGCAGGGCAATCATGCTGCCGGCCGTGGAGTCGTACTTCCGCTCGCCTGCCGACTCGGGCAATTGGGCCTTAAAAACCTTGCCACAGAGGCCGCAACGCAGTTTTTGCAACTGGTAGACCGTGGCCTGCACGGGCGCATGACCGGTAAGACGCACCAGGGTGCCGGGCCGGTTGGTCTCATAGAGCGTGCCACGGCCACATTTCGGACAATCGTCGCCCGGTTGCAGAGAGTCGTGTGGGACCTGGATCTTTTCGGCCCCGGTATAAGCCTCCACACCGTTGCGACCGTGGCCCTTGGATTTGTTTTCAGCCGGTTTTTCCGATGTTTTATGCGAATCGTCCGCTTCACCGTCATCTTCCGGCAAGGCTTTTTTATCAGCTTCTGAAGATACCGATGAATCAATCTCACCGCCCAGGATCGCGGACGTCTTCTCGGTCGTCAAGCCGAAGAGCATCTTCCGCAAGCGACGCATGGATACGTTTTTATCTTTGAGCAGGCCGAGAAGATGGACGTAAGATTCGGCCAGCGTCTTGAGCTTATCGTGATCGCCGTCTTCGAGCTGCTTCGCCTCGACACGACGCAAAAGTTCTTCCAACTCGCTCATGTTCAACTCGATGATTGTCGGTTCCTTCGGCATCATCATACCCCTGATTGCGCGAGAAGAAAACCCGAGGCGCCGTCTTCGCGAAAGATTTTTCCGCTTACTGCGCGTCGACGGCGGAGACCACGGCTGACGGCGGAGGAGGATAACAGAAAAACGCGGACCGCGCAAGATCAATTCGATGAAATTCATTCCGCTTCAAGCAACCGGCCTCACCGGCCGCCAGGCTTCGGCCGTCTGTGCACGGACCGGATTGCCAGCCGCCAGAATAACGTGCAACTGGTGCGAAGAGAGCGTCTTGGACGGTTCGCTCGTGTCCGACGGCCACCAGCGGAATTTACCGCTGGAAAGCCGCTTGTGAAAAAGCCAAAACCCCTGGCCGTCGTAAACCAGCACCTTAATCGCCGTGCCCCGACGGTTACGGAACACGAAAACCCAACCACTAAAAGGATCGTGCTTCAGCGTATCCTTGCAAAGCCGTGCCAAGCCATCGATCCCCTTGCGAAAATCGGCCGGCGCCACTGCCACCACAACACGCATCTGCGGTGTTATCTGGATCATGCCTCGCCCCGCCAGAACTCGCGGCTAAGTGCGGCCAGGTCCGGCACGGCAGTGCCCTTAAGAAAAATACGCATCCTCGCCCCG
>JAFGTN010000196.1 GCA_016934075.1 Pirellulales bacterium | reverse complement strand
CGCGGCCACGCCCAGCAACTCGGCCCAGGCCTGCACAAGTGCGCCAGCCGTTGTCACAGGCGCGGTTGTGCCCATCATGATCCCCGGCGTCAGCAGGATCGCCTGGTCGGCCAGCAGATAGGCCAACATGGATTCGGCCATGCGGGCATCGAGTCGGAGGGGTGAATTTACATTGATCAAGGCCAGCAGGTGGGGACCACCCTGGTCGCCGAAGACGATCCGCATCATGGCCAGAGCATCTTCGATAGCCTCGTCGGAATGTACGGGCCCCATCAGTGGTTTTTCGGTGTGCGACAAAAGGCAATGCATGATATCCAGACCGCGCTGCCGCACCGGCACGTCAGTCGGTTCGACCATAAGGCTGCTCATCAAATCGACTGTCTCGCACCGCTGTGCCAAGGCGGTGAAATTCTTGAAGTCATCCAAGGTGGCCGGCCGACGCCGGCCGTCGGGCTCGGCGACAAAGGGGCTGCCGTAGCCCGCCGCCACATATAATTGGTCGCTTCCGAAACGAATGTTGTTCCGTGAATCCCAGCCGTGCAGGGTCCAATTTTGCGGAGCCGCCGCCAGATGTTTTTCTATATCGTCCGCGCGGATGCAAACCTTCTGATGCGTTGCGTCGATACGAAATCCCGCATCGGCCAAATATTGAAGAATTGCATGCGACTGGATGCAAAGCCCCTTTTGCTCCAAGACCTCCAGCGCGGCAGCATGGATTCTATCCACATCGTCCTGCGCCAGCAGACTCCAATAGTTTTGAGGGTGTCGGATCAAACCTTAACTTGCCTCTAGCCGGCCATAATCCGGTCGAAAGGTGATTTTCCTGTTTGCAGAACACCTGTTTGCAGATACTCATCCAGTTCAACCAGAGACCACGCATCCAGATTCAGATTCTCCACCGTTCGCCCTACTTGATAATATTTGGTATCGTTGACGACGGACGCCAGATGGACGATCGCATTGTAGGTAGGCGTGGCCACGCCCGCCTTGCGAGCCAGCGATACGGTCAGCGAGGTGCCCATGGGAATATCTTCCGTTACATATCGGTCCTGCATGTTAAACGGCCCCTTGCTCGATGTGGCCGCAAAATCCTCGAACGGCATGTTGAAGCACATCTTGAAGATTTCGGTATAAGTATAGGGTTTGTAGCCCAGCGCCTCAAACAGGTTCGATCGCTCGTGGTCCATGGCGTCGATCACTTTTTTGACCGACGGCGTGATACCCTCCTTGTACATATAGAATTCGCCGCCGCAGAATTCGATTCGGCCCATGTTCAATAGAGCGCCGACAGGATGCACGATGATATTCACGTTGTAGAGGGCCGGCTCTAAGATACTGCGCGCCGCTTTGACCTGTGTGGCATAGGTGCCCTGCAAAGCTGCGATGGCCGCCGGCGTCTTGTTGGCCGGCAGAGCGGCGATGAGGATTTCCGGTCCGTCAACGCGATGGATATTGACCGTGCCGGGACCGTTCAGACTTCGACAGCAGTATGGAAAGGTCACTGCTTCAGCCAGAACGACTTTACGATCCATGCCCAGTTCGCCCCATACTTTGCGCATTACCAGCGTTCCGCCACTGCCGGGCCAGAGGATCACCGTCTGACCGTCGCGCAAATACGGGGCCAGCTCTCGCGCGGTTCGTTCATGGGCCAGCGCCTGCGTGGTCACCATTATCAATTCGGCACCGTCCACGGCCTCGGCCAGATCGGTTGTGGCCAGATGGACGTTGGCGGTACCGGTACGCGCGATGCCGGTTACTTCGATGCAACCACTTGCTATGACCGGATCGATGTTTTCACGATACTCGGGAAACTCGAACAAGCGGCAATGATGCCCGGCCAAGCTCATATCACCGGCGATTGCCGATCCCCCGTTGCCGGCCCCAATGATACAGATCTCTTTGGGTTTCATTGATGATCCTCAAAAATCACATTCATTCTCGGTGTCGTTTAGCTGCAAACTCTAACGAAACACAGAGATCCGTTTCATGGGGCAGCGGCAACATGGCGAGCAATACGCCTTCGTGACGGTTTTTCCAGCCTATCGCATGCTGAAATGGAATTCAAGTAGCTTTTTTCCCCAATCAATTTACGAAATTTGTCTTCCGCGTTTGCGATATTCTCCCGGTGTCAATCCGGCCAGGCGTTTGAATGCCGTGACGAACTGCGCGGCGATGCTGTAGCCGGTCATTTCGGCAATCGAAGAAATCTTGTAATCGGTTTCGTCGAGCAATTGTTTTGCGCGCTCGACCCGAATACGGTCGATCTCGGCCTTCACGCTGCGCCCTAAAATCTGATGAAACCGGCGGTCCAAGGTGGTGCGGCTCATGGCAAGTTTCTCGGCTACGATACCCACGTTGATGCGGTCACAGGCATGGTCGCGAACGAATCGCAAAGCAGCCGCCATTTCCCGGTCCTCAACCGCCAGAACATCGGTCGATTGGCGAATATGGATTTGCTTGGGAGGAATCAATACTGCCGTGTCCGGGGCCGCTTCGCCCTCCATAAGACGATCCAGCATGGCCGCTCCCTCGTACCCGATCAAACGCGTGTCCGGTTCGATGCTGCTCAACGGCGGAATGGATAAATCGCAAATCACTTCATCGTTGTCGATACCCAGTACGGCCACATCGTCGGGCACTCTCAAACCGGCTTGTTCGCAAGCGGCAAGCACTTGCCGCCCGCGAATATCGTTGTGTGCCAGGATCGCCACCGGTTTAGACAGACTCTTAAGCCAGGAGACCACGTCATCTTCGCTCAGTTCACCGCCCCGCTCACACGATACGATATCTTGAATCGAATAGTTGGAAGCGGAATGCTCAAACACTGCCGCTTCATATCCCTTTTCCGCAAGATATTCGGTGAAGCATCGGCTGCGCCGGTCCGAAAAGCGAAAGCCCGGATACCCGCAGAAGGCCATCTGCCGGAAACCTCGCGAGATGAAGTGGTCTGCCGCCAGTCGGGCACACTCATACGGATCGGTATCCAGCGAACCGCCGTTGGCGGGCAGGAAGGCTCCCATCATGTCCACCGTGGGAATTCCCAATTTATCGACGGAGCGGGCCATCCGTTGTGTGTAGACACGCGCGAGAACGCCATCGGCCTTAAAATCTTTCAGGTACGACGGCAGCGTTTCACTCAAACTCCGCTCGACATGCAGAACCCGCCAGTGACGGTGCGTCCGCACATACGAAGCAACACCCGACATGCAGCCACGTCCGTAGGCTCGCGAAGATTCTATCAACGACAGAACACGCTTCAGTCGACTCATGGGCGGGTTCTTTGCTCGGTAAAAAACAAAAGGAATCACGGTGGCGGCATTCAGCGAGAAAGTCGATGATCGCCGTAACCGCTTGTGTTGTAATCAGTAAGGAAAGCAAGGTCAAGCCGGGGTTTTGGTGAAAAAGATGGAAATTCAAAACAAATTGGCAAAATGAGAAAATAGTGCGGGCGTAGATTTTGAGATATAATGTGGAATAATAAGCGCAAAGCGCAAGCGAAGGAGAAGCTCCGTTCATCATGGCTTTCTCTTCGTTTGCGTTTCGCACTTCGTATTAGCCTGGTCCGGATCATCGAAAACGAAAGAAATTTCAATGTCGCTAAAGAACACACTCGTCCTTTATTTCGCGGTCTTCATCCTTACCGGCATGGGACACCCCCTCCTCGGAGCAGACGCCAAAGATTGTAAAAGCAATCTAGTCCCCCGGATCGAAGGCCCATGGTGGCAAGTGGCCGGTAATCCCGACCTGGGCGATATCACAAGTCCTAAGCAAGAGCCCGTCGATTTTGCCGTCTGGCAGGCGGCCGACGGGACTTGGCAGCTTTGGTCCTGTATCCGCAATACAAACTGCGGCGGACATACTCGAGTGTTTCATGGCTGGGAAGGCCGCAATCTGACCGACAAAAACTGGAAGCCGCTGGGAATCATGATGGAAGCCAAGCCCGAGCTGGGCGAATCGCTGGGCGGACTACAAGCGCCATATGTGATTCGCCGAGACGGCAAATATTACATGTTCTACGGCGATTGGTGCAACATCTGCCTGGCCACCAGCCGCGACGGCAAGAAGTTCCACCGGCAGATTCTCGACAACGGCAAGACGGGCATGTTCAACGAAGGCAAAGGGGAACTCGCCCGCGATCCCATGGTTTTGCAGGTCGGCGATAAATACCACTGCTATTACACGGCCCATTCGAGCAACTCTCCGCCCAAGAATCATCGCGGCGTGAACTACTGCCGGATTTCTTCCGATCTGCGCAATTGGGGATCGTCAAAGATCGTCGCCGAAGGCAGCGCCTACAAAAAGGGGCCCTACAGCGCCGAATGTCCCCACGTCGTCTATCACCCAGAATCGAAGTGCTATTTTCTCTTCAACACGCAAGTCTACGGCGAGGGACGGCACTCGACCGTTTATCGATCGGCCGATCCTCTGTATTTCGGCATCAACGACAAGCAATTCGAGGTCGCCACACTGCCGGTGGCGGCACCGGAAATCATCCTGCACGACGGAAAGTATTACATCGCGTCGTTAATGCCGACCTTGAAAGGCATCCATATCGCCCGTTTGAAGTGGGTTGCCAAAGGTGATTGAGCAGGCTCGGCATTTGGCGTCAATGAGGTTCTCGGTCAAAACGCTTAAGAGTTTGTGCCGGTTGCTTCCTTGTTCCCTTATCGAGGCTTGCGGTACCTAGGTCAAAAGGTATACTGAGCCGAGGAGGAAGTGTAATGCGAACCAATCTTACAGGAACTGTTTGCCTGGGTGATATCGTCGGTCGGGCTCCGGAAGTATTCACCGAGCCCGTTGATCCGAAGCGCACGGCGTTGATCCTCATCGACTGGCAGGGAGATCCGAACGAGCCAAGTCCGCACGGTGAGTCGACCATTGAGGACAAGCTGAACGCATTTCACGCAACCGAGCGTCTACTGGGCGCTGCCCGGGCAAACGATATTACGGTGATTCACGTGGTGTTGGGCTGCTGGACTCGCGACGGCCGCGAGATGGAACTATTCAAGCGACGGATTAATGAGCAGCAATGCAAAGCCGGCAAGAACCCGTTCGAGCAGCGGCGGTTCGACGCTCCCTCGCGGCAGATCCCCGACTCGCTGCGGCCCGTCAAAGGAGAGATCATGTTGCAGAAGACGAGCGTTTCGGCGTTCACAACCACGGGCCTGGCGGCGATCTTGCACAACATGGGAATCCAGTATCTGGTCTTTGCCGGGCGTCTCACGGAGGGTTACCTCGGGCTTACGGCCGCGGAAGCCCTCAGCCACGGCTTTCTGTCGACGATCGCCGAAGATGCCTGCAACGGGGCAAGCCGCGCTGGCCACCTGGTCATGCTACGCCTGTTCGATCAGCATTGGGGGCGGGTGCGCTGTGTCGATGAACTGATTGAAGAATTTGGAGCCGGCCGCGACTGATCTATTCTCACTTGCGCATGCTCCAGTAAGTCAAGCCGGACGTTTCGCGCCGCGAGACATCGGGCAGCACCAGGCTGGCTGCATAGCCGACAAGAAACGCGATGGCGTTGGCGATCGGGCCGGTGAGGTAGACATGCAGAGGGAAGCTACCCCGAAATACTTCCGGCAACGGCAAGCCCAATCCGAGCAGCTTGTCGAGCGTGGCCCAGAGGGTCACCAAGATCCCGGCTGCCAGGCCGATGTAAACGCCCAAGGCGTGAGCCCGTCGCACGAAGATCGCCAGCAGGAACATACCGAGCAGACCGCCGCCCAGGATCGAAATAACCACGTAGCTGAACTCCAAGGCAGACTCGACACGCATCATCGAAAGTGCTACGCCGGTGCCCAGCACGCCCCAGAACACGCTGGTAGCCATGGCCAGGCGCAGGTTGGCTTGTCGCGAAAGTCGGGCCGTGAAGCGTCCGGCCAGATCTTGCAGGGTGGTTAGCGCTAACGCGTTCATCGACGAATCGAGGCTCGACATGCCGGCCGCGCACATGGCCGCCAGGAAGATTCCAATCAACCCTTGCGGCAGTTGCGTGACAATGAAATACGGAAACACTTCAGTCTGATGTTCGGCTACAACGGGGGGCAAACGCGACGGATAGATCTGATAGTAGGCATACAGCAGCGTGCCGACCAGCATGAACAGTGTCCACGTGAAAACACAACTCATCGCTCCAATCCAAATGCCACGCTGGGCCTCCCGCGTGGTGGGAACCGAAAGGTAACGTTGCACACCCGTCTGAAGCAGCGACGAGAACATCGCATATGAAGCCAACCCATACAGGACCAGCACCAGCACCGTCGGCCGGGTCAGATCCAAGCTCACCTCTCCCAAGTGGAACTTGTCGGCCTGATGGGCGATCTCGAACACCCGGCCCGGCCCACCGTCCGGAGTGAACAGCAGCAAGCCGGCACAGAGCAGCCCGCCGGCAAACAGCGTGATCGCCTGAAACACGTCGGTCCAGATCACAGCCCGAACGCCGCCGATTGTCGTGTAGACGATGGTCACCGCGCCCCCGACGAGGATGATCGCGACCAGATTCCAGCCGGTCATGGCGTGAATGGCCTTGGCCGCCAGGAAGAGGACAAACCCCATCCGAAACAGCTCGAAGAGGATGTATTGGATGGCGGCATAGAATCTAGCCAGGCGGCCGAAGCGACGTTCGAGATACTCAAATGCGCTGACCCTGACGGTCGAACGGTAGAACGGGACCACAATCATTGTTGTGTAGACGGCCACAAACGGCAACATCAATCCGGGAACCAACAGCGCCCAATCCCCGCCGTATCCGTGCCCCGGGTAGGCCAGAAACGTGGCGGTGGAAATACTCGTGGCGAACAGCGACAAGCCGGCCGCCCAACCCGGGACGTTGCGTCCGCCTACGAAATAATCTTCCGTGGAACGCTGCCGACGGGCCAGCCACAGGCCACCGGAGGCCATGGCCGCGAGATATACGATCAGCACGGTCCAATCAACCACTCCGACGGCACGCGCGACTTGTTCCACGTTAGAATCTCCCGATATCAGCTCGATGTCGCACGG
>JAFGTN010000195.1 GCA_016934075.1 Pirellulales bacterium | reverse complement strand
TCAGGAAAACGGACGACGCGCCGGCACCGAAAACGTGCCTTATATCATCGGGTTGGCCAAGGCCGTAACCATGGCCGTCGACAACCGCGAGGCGGACTACGAACACGTTCTCCGTTTGCGCGATCGCTTGGAAAGAACCATTTCCGAGCAGATCAGCTACATTCAGATCAACGGCCAAAATGCCCAGCGGTTGCCCACCACGCTCAATATTTCCTGCCATTACGTCGAGGGCGAAGGGATGCTCTTCCAACTCAGCGAGGAGGGGATTTGCGCATCGAGCGGTTCTGCATGTACTTCTGGGTCATTGGAGCCGTCGCATGTGCTTTTGGCTTTGGATGTGCCTTTTACGGCCGTGCACGGTTCGATCCGTTTCAGTCTGAGCCGTTACAATACCGACGCGGATATCGACCGTATTATCGAAGTCTTTCCACGAACAGTGGAAAACTTGCGGAAGCTGTCGCCTTACTGGGACACGAAAACCAATGCGCCGCGATCGAATGTGGAAGAATTGATTAGACAGACGCACTGACCCGAAACGCGAGCGCGGGGAAGCTGCGCCAGATAACCGAACTTTTGCAAAGCTTTCTTTTACATGTGCCTTTGACTCGCAATTTTGCAAAAGTCCGGGTATAACACAAAAATGCTGCAAACACACTACACCATTCTGGAAGTCGACAAAAACGCCTCCAGTCGAGAGATCGAACGAGCGTATCGGCGGATGGTGCGCCTCTGGCATCCCGACCTTAATCAGGGTGACATGACGGCTCGGGAACGTTTCCAAATGATTCAAGCTGCTTTCGACGTTCTGCACAACGCCGATAAGCGATTGGAATACGATCGATCGTTCCAGCACCCGATCGGCAATACCGAGGTTTTTGAAGAAGCCGGAGTTGCCAAACCCGGCGAACCGATAGTGACGGTGGCGAATGAGCATGACCTGGACCACATCCGCTTCAAAGGTCGCTTACCCGGCACGGCCATCCAGATTTACAAACCGCGCAGCCGCTGGGTTTCGCTTACCGATTGGCTCACCAGCTCCGATTTCGTCCTACCCATGGTGCTGCTGGCGATTTTTTTGGGCATTCAGTTTGCAAGCATGTTGGTAGATGTTATTCAGCGCATGCAATAATTCGTGCTGCTGTACTGCCGGCAGGCTACATGCTGCGCACTCATGCCAACGCGGGCTCCATTGACATCGAACTCACGGGATCGGGCGTTATCTCCGTCTCCAGCGTTATAGGTTGGTCTAAGAATCCCGAAAGTTTTTTTGCGCAGCTTGGTTGCTTGAGTTTCTTGATAGCAGCAGCTTCGATCTGTCGTGCCCGTTCGCGGGTTACGGAAAATATTTCTCCCAGATCCTTGAGAGTATGCGACTTACCGTCGGCGAATCCGTATCGCAGACGGATAATCTCCCGTTCGCGATGGCTGAGGCTGGATAATGCGTCGGCTATGCGTTTTCGCAGAGACCGATCCGAAGCGACTTCGTCGGGCTGCATTTCGCGGTGATCGCATAGCGCATCGCCGAGTTGAGTTCGTTCTTGCTCGTCGACCGTTTCGTTAAGCGAGACGGGCTGCAGGCCCATTCTCAGGGCGGTTTCCGTCTTGGTTACCGGCAGTCCGACTGCGGCGGCCGTGACTTCGCTATTGGGCACACAACCATTTTCCTGTGTAAGTTGATTGGTGGCTTCGTTTACCTGTCCAATGCGATCGAGCATGTGTGCGGGCACGCGGATTGTGCGTCCCTGATCGGCAATTGCTCGTGTAATTGCCTGCCGTATCCACCAGGTTGCGTAAGTCGAGAATTTATAGCCGCGGGTGTAATCGAATTTTTCGGCCGCGCTCATTAAACCGGTGTTTCCCTCCTGGATAAGATCGAGGAATCCCAAGTTGTGTTTGCGGTAGCGTTTGGCGATGGAAACCACCAAACGAAGGTTGCCGTTGGCCAACACTCGCCGCGCCGCACCGTACTCTTTTTGCAATCGGTCTACACGTGCCATGCGATGAGACAGCGAAGCGGGGCTTTCCAACGTAACCCGCATGAGCTGTTTGAGCTCTTCGGTGGCGCCGGCAGTTTGGCGCGAGTCGGGAAGGTCGTTTGAAGCGTTATTTAAGTATTCGCTAAGAACTTCCATGCGGCGTGAAATTTCCTTGAGGTCTGCTAGGAGCGGCAGAATACGTTGCATGCGAGGACAGGCCTCTTCGATAAGCTGCGAGGCCTTTCTGCGCCGCGTCATGATCCGCCGCCAGGCCGCGCGTCGCGATTGGCGTGGTTGTTGTTTATCGGCAGCCACGGAGAAATCCTGACGGTTTCGCTCTAATAAATGCCGAAGCGTGAGCAGGTTGGGCTTGAGCAGGTTGCGGATGCGGTTCTTTTCCTTAACATTACCCAAGGCGACCTCCACAAAACTATCGAGTCGCGACTGCCCGTCGACGACTGCTTGAAGTTCGCCGAGGATTCGCTTGAGAATATAGTCGCTGGCCATGAGATGTGCGCGGAAGCGGCTGCGAGAATGCTGGATTCGCCTTGCGGCGCTTAGTTCCTGCTTCCGAGTCAACAACGGCAATTGCCCCATCTGTTGCAGGTAGATCTCTACCGAATCGGACTCGCTGTGATCCATCAAAATGTTCCTCTGTTCTACACTTGGAGGTCGGGAAAAGTACTTCTAGAGCTGGGAATAATAATGCCCCGGCAGCGGAAAGGAGAGCGCCGCTGCCGGGGTTTCGGGGGATGCCGCGATTGCCTCTTCTTTTTAGGAGAACAGCATCTTCACTCGGAAAACTATTTGCATAACTCTAGCGTGCCCCCCCTGCCAGGAGGGTCACGGAAAAAGGCTTCATTCACATTACGTGTTTCGTTTTGGATTAGTTCTTTTCTGTGCTTCGCCGACTAAGAAAAAACCGGCTGTTTTGTTTGGTCATGTGATAGTTACCGCCACGCAGAGAATCTTGCGGAGAATTTTGAAATTATTTTAAAATTGCAAATAATAATACGTGACATGGTAGCCATAATACGTGTCTACTCACTCATGAGTGGCAAGTCGTTTGTCGAAATATTTTTACAAACGGATTTTTTTGCAGAGAATGCTAACCCGAAGCGCAAGCGAGGGGAGAAAAACGTTATTAATGCCAATATCTCCTCGCTTGCGCTTCGGGTTAGTATTTGACACGTAAACGCCGGCCAATGTTCATAAAAGCCGGTTTTTCACAACCGGCCTACCGAGCGGCCAAGCAAACCAGGTTGCCGTTCTCAAGAGAGATAAAGAGACGGCCGTGAGCGGCGATCATGCCGTCGAAGACCGGCGATGATTCGAGTTTCGTCTCAGCAATCTTTTTGCCGTCGCTCGGTGAGACTGCCACCAGTCGAGCGCCCTTGCGGTTCTCGAAGGCTGCATAGGGATCCTTGGGATCTAATTCGTCCGGCGGACCGGCAACAAAGAGCGTTTCGCCTGCCTTAACCATCGCGCGGATCCTGACCGGCAACCATTGTTTCCAAACTGGTGGTTCGGCGCGTGTGTAGCCGATCATCTTATCGATTCCAAAGGCCTCGCTATCCAATGCCCGCGGTTGCAAGGGGCGTCCACGAAGATACTCCGATTGCGGCAACCACCGGATCGGCTCGCGGGAACCAAGCTCACCAACGATCTGTGGTTCGTTGGTGTTTTCGTCGGCAAACAGCAAGTAACCTTCCTTTCCCGGGAAAAACATGGGGCTATGGCGGTTACGCCGATAGAAAACCCGCACGGCATAGGTTTTTTCGTCATCGACGACCAGAAGTTGTCCTGTCTTGGACGCCTGATTTGCAAGCTGATATCCGGGCCAGCGTTTCGAGTACATCCAGTACGTACGGTTGTACCAGGAACCATCCAACAATCCGGCGGTCGAGAAGACATGCAGTCCCACATCCTGCGCGCCTTTGCTCGAGAGTACCTCCACATTCACTTCTTTAAGCTCCGGCGTTAGTTTCTTTTGACGCATGTAAATAAAGTCGCCCTCACTCACCAGGACATCCGAATTGGCACCGGGGACGAAGAAGGCGACGTCCCGCGGCCCCTCCGTGGTGCGATGCGGTCCTTCGAGTGTGGTCTGATGGAGGATGGCCCCCGTAGCCGGGTCCAGTCCGTAAACATGAATTCCTCCGTCCAAATAGGTAGACCGCCCGGCCGTGCAATAGGCAATGCCGTTGCGTAGTAGAACACTTCCGTGGACGGGCCATACCGACTCCAATTGGTCGAAGCAGGCAATTCGCCGATCTAATGGAGCGGCCAAAAATTTCCATGCGACTTGCCCGTCGGCGGCACGAAGGCAATACACGCGGCCGTCCTTCGATCCGAAGAGGACCATGCCTTGGTGGATCGTGGGAGGCGAGTCGATACGACCTCCGGCCGTGAATTGCCAGACGATGCTACCAGTCGACATGTCCAGGGCGTTGAGCCGATGGGAGTCCGATTCGGCGACGAAGACCAGGCCGCCCGCGGCCACCGGTGCGGTGAGCGGTCCCTTCAAGTCGGTTTTCCAGGCGAAAGACACATCTTTCGCCACGCGATTAAGAGTAGTTCCATAACGTCCTGCATCGTGGCGGAAGG
>JAFGTN010000194.1 GCA_016934075.1 Pirellulales bacterium | reverse complement strand
GGTCCCTTCGTGCGAGTCAACTGCGGAGCGTTGGCCGAGAACTTGTTGGAAAGCGAACTTTTCGGACACGTACGCGGCGCATTCACCGGTGCCGTCGCCAACCGCATCGGGCGATTCGAGGCTGCCCATACCGGTTCGATTTTTCTTGACGAAGTCAACTCTACCACTCCCATGCTGCAGATCAAGTTGCTGCGGGTTCTGCAAGAACACGATTTCGAACGCGTTGGTGACACGAAAACCATCCGCGTAGATACCCGTGTAATCGCGGCCAGCAACCGCGATCTGCTGGCCGAAATCGAAGCGGACAATTTCCGCGAGGACCTATACTATCGACTCAACGTGGTAAGCGTGTATTTGCCGCCCTTGCGCGACCGCCGCGAGGACATCCCCGCCCTGGTTCGGCATTTTGTGCGTCATTACAACAACCTCAACAATGCGGATGTGGAACATATCGACGATACCGCCATGGAACTGCTTTGCGGTTATTCCTGGCCGGGGAACGTCCGCGAGTTGCAAAACTATATAGAGCGGTCGGTCGTCTTGGCCACCGGTGATACGCTCACGGCAGACCTGCTGCCCGAGTTGGTACGCGGCAAGCGTTCGCCGCGGATCGGTCGGGGCGTCGATTTCGAAACTCTCACAGCCTCACTCGTGGGGCGCGGAGTTGCCGACGCCGGAGCGGAAGCAGACAACTTACACGCCCAAATCGTCAACCGCGTGGAACGCGAACTGATCGCTCAAGTGATGTCGAACTGCGATGGTGTGCAGACCAAGGCCGCCACAAGATTGGGCATTAACCGTAATACGCTGCATAAGAAACTGGCTCAGTATGAACTGGAGGGGTAGGGAAGAGGGCAGAGAACAGACTTGCAGGCCGGATCGTACCCCGGTAATTGGACCGGCAAGCAACCAGTGAAAACGCCGGGCCACGACCCGGCCTACGTTACCCACAATCCACCAACCGTAACCAACAACAATGCTTTCCGGCGTCGGTGTAATTTGTTTTGCCGCCAGCTACATGGTGGCCTTTGTTCTCGAGCTGACGCGGCTGTTTTTCCGCTCCGGAATTCGCGGCGCCGTCATGATAGGATTCGCGGCTGCCGGTTTGCTGGCCCATTCGGCCTATTTGTATTATCAATTGCTCGACGCATCAGGCTCGACGCTTTCCAGCCAGCGTGACTGGTACTTCATCGCCGCCTGGGCGCTTGTGGTTTTATATCTCTATTTAACCTACTTCCACCCCAAGACGCCATTGGGCGTTTTCGTGCTGCCATTGGTGCTGGGACTGATCGGCGTGGGGCAGTTCCTGGCCGATCCCGAACCGTTCGCGCGAGAATCGGCCTCGGCCTTATGGGGAACTGTGCACGGGATCGCCATCCTGCTGGTGGTGGTCAGCATATCGATCGGTTTCGCGGCTGCCCTGATGTATTTCATCCAAGCCCATCGTCTGAAAACCAAACGACCGTCCGGCAGCGGACCGCGCTTGCCCAGCCTCGAATGGCTGCAGCGCGCAAACGCCCGATCCATGCTGGTTTCCATGCTTTTACTGGCAGTGGGCATCCTTTCCGGCAAGATGCTAATCACCATCAACGCCACCGAACGCGTACCCTTCAGCGATCCCGTTATACTGGGCACACTTGGTCTCTTCGCCTGGTTGTTTGCCGCGGTGATCGTCGACGCACTTTACAAACCGGCCCGCAGCGGACGCAAGATCGCGCTGCAAACCGTCTTTAGTTTCGCGCTGCTGATCGCCTTGTTGGGCATAATGCTTTTTTCCAACTCCGATCACGGCGGATCAAGACGAGCGTTCGATGAACAAAATCCGCCTCTCGACTCCGTCTCAACAACTCCGTCACAAACAACACTTTCACCACCCCGGGCAAATGCTCCAGGAGGTGACCAGTGACGTTAAGTGTTGTCGGCTGCAGCCATCAAAACACTCCCATCGAGATCCGCGAACGTCTGGCCTTTGCCCCAACGCAGTTGCCCGAGGCTTTCGAGCTCTGGGCGGCCACCTTCCCTGAAATAGAAGCCGTCATCCTCTCGACCTGTAACCGCGTCGAACTTTATACGGCGGCCGAAAACGGGACGGTTCTCACTCCCGAACAAGTGGCCGGCTTCTTCGATGACTTTCACCGCCGCTCGGGCAGCAAGACACCTGTTGAAACGATCCAGGCCTCATCTACCTTAGAACACCTCTACCAATACACCGGATCCAAAGCCGTTGAACACCTGTTCAAAGTGTCGTCCAGCCTGGATAGCATGGTCGTGGGCGAGCCGCAGATCCTTGCCCAAGTCAAGCAGGCCTATCAACTGGCCACGCAATACAACGCCACCGGCCCGCTGACTCACGCCGCCTTCCAGGCCGCCTTGCGAACGGCCCGCCGCGTGGCCTGCCAGACCGATATTCAACAACACCGCGTGAGCATCCCCAGCGTGGCTGTGGCCGATTTCGCGCAACAGATTTTCGAAAGCTTCGACAACAAGACCACGCTGGTAATCGGCGCAGGCCAGATGGCCGAAGAAACGCTCAACTACCTCCGCGATCAAGGAGCCCGTGACCTGATCGTCGCCAATCGATCCGAAGAACGAGCCCGCGACCTGGCGATGCACTGGCGCGGTCGCGTGGCCGCCTGGGAAGACCTCGACCAGGCTCTGGCCGAAGCCGATCTGGTGGTTACCACCACGGCCGCCACCGAACCGATCATCACCGTAGACGAGTTCGCCGCCATCCAGGCCGCTCGAGGCGAACGGCCGCTGTTTATACTCGATCTGGCAGTTCCGCGTGATTTCGACCCGGCCGTGGGTGACCTGCCGGGCGTGTACCTCTACTCGGTCGACGACCTCAAGGCGGTTTGCGAGAAAAACCGGCAACGCCGAAAGAAGGAACTGCCGGCAGCCCAGCGTATCATCGCTCAGGCAACCGAGCAGTTCATCGAAGAACAACATCATCGCGCCACCGGCCCAGTCATCCAACAACTCCGCGACGGCTGGCAAAAACCCAAGGAAGATGAGCTACGACGTCTCTTCAACAAACTGCCCGATCTCTCTACGGAGCAGGAAGACGAGATCCGCCAATCGTTCGACAGGCTAATCAACAAGTTGCTGCATGCGCCGCTGGAATCGCTCCGCTACGAATCCCGCCACGGCATCCCCTCGGCCCTGGTCGAGGCACTGTCGAAGCTGTTTCGTTTGAAGGACTGAGTGGCTTTACTGGGAAAAAATCGGGCCTGCGATTCTTCATTTCCCGGCACCTATCCGATATCGAGCTATCCCCCCATAATCTGCTTCATATCGCTTGACATTCCGGGCTAATCTAGTTAAATTGGGCCTCACATGTCCGTCTTTCTTACAACCTGCTAACTAATGGAGAATCAACGATGATTCAGGGGAACTTGCGATCGATTTTCACCGCGGCGCGAAAGCTGCTTCTGGCCGCGTTTTTGGCATCAATACTACTGTCGATGCTATCGTTCGGCCGGGCCACGGCGGCGCCGTTGCGATATGCACCCAAGGCAAACGAGAAGTTCGCCTATAAAGTGGAAATCACGGCAGATATGCCCGACAAGATCGAAACCAGCAATGGCACCATTTCATACGAGGTCAAATCCATCGGCAACGCCTTGAAGTTCGATTATTCCGGAGGGCTGCACAGAACGACCAAGGCCAAGGAATCGGCCCACATTGGATTCGCCGTGCCGGTCTTTCCCCCCGATTTCGGATTCGGCTCCATACATCGCGGCCTGGGGCATACAACGAACCGCATTTCGCTAACGCCCCGTGGCGAGGTGAACTCGTTGGAAGGCACTTCTCAGTTGCCCTATCTGCTGGGAAACCTCTCACTGCTCATCTTCGAGCCGCTGGCCGAGAAGGACCAGAAAACCTGGACATCCGACAAAGGCATATCCGTTTCCGAAACCAAATCGTCGCGCTTCCCCAGGCCACCTTCTTTCTGGCACGGCAATAGACCCGAAAGAACAACCACGGGCAGCGAATCCAGTACGTTCACGCACCAAAGCGATAAAGGCGACATCGCGATCTTTCGAAAAACATACCACTTGCAAACGGCCAAAGAGAAGAAAAGCTTCGCCATAAACGCCAACGGAACCTGGACATTCAATCGTCGTCGCAATATGCCGCAATCGCTCGATTGCAAGTACAACATCGTCTACAAAGACGACAACGTCACGACCAACATCCCGGTTACCGTAAAATACAACCTACTATCCGAAGAAGAACTGGCCAAATACGAAAAAGAGCAAGAGGAACTACGAAAAAAAACCGAGGCGGAGCATAAAAAACTGCTTGCCGAACAAAAGGCGCCCATTACTCCCGAAGAACGTCGACGCATCTTGAAGGAACTGAAAACCAATGACCGGCATCAATTACTCACCCTACTCGGTAAACTCGCACAAAAGGAACCTCGCGAAGATCAAGTGATCGCCAAGGCCATCATGCCGCTACTGAAACACTCCAGCAGTATGGTCAGTAGCCGCGCCGCCGATGCGCTCATAAAATTCGCACCCGAGCTCGAACAAAAAATCAAAATCAATAAGGAGTATTCTCGTTCCGGCAGCGTAGAAGTAACCGGACCGCCGATTGCAGCCCACACCTCCTTGCCCCCGGGCTTGATTGTTGCGGTCAATGATTTCGGACCTTGGTATAAAGCGGCAAAAGTGATCCGCAAGCATAAAGACGGACAAATAGAATTAGAAATAGTCGGAAGGAGCGGACGAACCAAGACGTTCCCCTGGTCGAAAATCCGACTGGCGCCACCCGAAGTCGATCAACCTTTCGTTAGTAAACGCATGCTGGCAAGTGTATATCGCGACGAGAAACCCAGCAACGATGGCGACGACGAGGACTCTGACGATGAAGACGGTGATGAACCAGCATTCGGAGGCAAGACTGATCGCGGTTATCGCACCTGGACCGACGACTCGGGCACATTTGCCATTGTCGCCAAATACATAAAATTCGACGGCGAAAGAATCGTACTGCAACGTAAAAAAGACGGTCGGGAAATTCCAGTTCCCATTTCTCGCCTGAGCGAAGCCGACCGCGAAGTTGCCCAGCGGTTGATGAAGGAGCCCAAACCGAGCAATCCGTTTGAGTAGTTTTGAATTCGTAATGGGATAAATGGTAACTTCTGCCCTCTGCTCTCAGCCCTCTGCCATCTGCCCTCTGAAAACCCAATAAACTCCCAGAAGTTGCGAATATATGAATATATGAGCATCGTCTATGCAATACTGCTGATCCTCGTGTTGATGTGCTTCTGGCTACTGACCGTGGTGGGTATGCCGGGCAACTGGATGATGGTGGCCGCCACGGCACTTTACGCCTGGCTGGTGCCCGAAGATGCGGCAACTTCGTTGGGCTGGGGGGTGGTGCTGGCGGTTGCTCTCTTAGCCGGATTTGGGGAACTGCTCGAAGCGATCGCCGGCGCGCTGGGTGTGGCCAAGGCGGGCGGCAGCCGACGCGGGGCCGTGTTGGCACTGCTGGGATCGCTGGCCGGCGGGATCGTGGGCATGTTCGTGGGGTTGCCCATCCCCGTGGTCGGACCGCTGGTGGCCGCCGTGCTCTTCGCCGGTACGGGAGCCCTGATCGGCGCTATGCTGGGCGAACAGTGGAAGGGCCGCAACCTGGACGAAAGCTGGGCCGTCGGAAAAGGCGCTTTCTGGGGACGCCTGCTGGGCACGCTGAGCAAAGTCTTCGTGGGCTCGATTATGATCGTGATCGTGGGCGTGGCGCTGGTTTTTTGACAGACTCATGAACTGGAGGGCAAAGCTTCTTCGGAGTCGGAAGAACCTATTTGGTAGTTTCACACATTTTCGGCTCAACGGGAACTTCGTCCTCCCGTTTCTATCTATTTGGCTTCCGATTCCTCGGTCGAGGCCTTGAAAAGACCGAACCGGCGAATCGTGGGGCAATCTCGGGATTGCAGTATCCGCAGACGGACCTTTGCGGCTGTGACCTCGGGGAAACGCAGCAGGCGTTTGTAGCCTATGGTGGTTGCCTTGGCGATCGTTTTCCACTGGCCGTTGACGAAGGCGTCGAGTTCGAATTTTTCCACCCGCTGGCCTTCGGCGATCTGTTCCTGGAGCATGGCGCGATCGAATTTGACGGGTGAGTCCAGGTCGATTTCCAGCGTACCTGTGGTCACATTCTCGGGCGTGGTCCAATGTGTATCGCCGCGTCCGTCCAGGGCCTTGGCGGCGTC
>JAFGTN010000193.1 GCA_016934075.1 Pirellulales bacterium | reverse complement strand
CGATTTGATCGAGATCGGTGTCGATATTCTCGACCCGATACAAGCCGCGGCCGACGGCATGGATCCACAAAAACTCAAGGACACATACGGCGACCGCATCTGCCTGCACGGCGGCATCTGCACCCAGCACCTGCTCCCAAATGGCACCCCGGAAGAGGTACGGGACGAGGTGCGACGGCGTGTGAAGATCCTCGGTGCCGGCGGGGGCTATATCATCGCCCCCTGCCACGTACTGCAGACCGATGTGCCTACGGAAAACATACTGACTATGAGCGAAACCGCGTACACAGAGGGTAAGTATTCATGACACATTTTTTTCCGCGAATATCAACTGCATTTGTACTTGCCACGATCACACTGTGTT
Organism: Pirellulales bacterium; assembly: GCA_016934075.1. Classification (GTDB taxonomy): domain Bacteria; phylum Planctomycetota; class Planctomycetia; order Pirellulales; family Thermoguttaceae; genus JAFGTN01. Next base: position 2,472 of record JAFGTN010000193.1, on the reverse strand, counting down.
TGTCAGCAGGCCCTGTAAAAGCAGAGGAAAAAACTCAGAAGCACAGCGTACCTAATATCGTGTTCATATTTGTGGACGACCTGGGTTGGTCGGACCTCGCATGTTATGGGCATCCATGGCACGAAACGCCGAATATCGATCGCCTGGCGAAAGAGGGCATGCGGTTCACAAACGGCTACGCGCCGGCACCGATCTGTTCGGCCTCACGGGCTAGTATCCTCACGGGCAAAACCGTGCCTAGGGTGGGTTTCGAGTTTGTCACCAAGAATGAGCCGGGCTACCAGAAACTCGACTCGGATGTACCGCTACGGGCTCCGCCGTTAACTTTGAACTTGCCGCTTGCAGAAGAAACCGTCGCCGAACGGCTGGCGGCGCTGGGATATGAAACGGCATTTTTCGGCAAGTGGCATGTCAGCCGGCACCACAAACGCCGCTACCTGCGTTGGGATCCGAAATTCGGGCCGAAAAAGCAAGGATTTCAGGTCGCCGCCGAGGATTTTGGCGATCATCCTTACGCTTGGGGCAAGACCAAACCGAGCGACGCCCCGGACGGAATCGTGCCTCGGGATTCGATGTTCCAGCGGTTGATAGACTTCATCCGCGAACCACACCAGCGACCGTTTTTTCTGATGGCTTCGTCGTTCTACGTCCACACGCCGGTCAAGAACCGCTGCCGCTGGCTGGTGGACAAGTACGCGAAGAAGATACCGGCGGACGCGCCCAACCGAGATCTGCGACTGGAGTATGCCGCGTTTTTAGAAACACTCGATCATCATGTGGGCACGATCCTCGACGCTATCGATCAGTCCGGGCTGCGCGATAATACGCTGGTGCTGTTCATGTCCGACAACGGCGGTCATCCAATGTATTGCGCCAATGCTCCGCTGCGCGGCTCGAAGTGGAATCTCTATGAAGGCGGCATTCGTGTGCCCTTCATGGCTCGCTGGCCCGGCGTTATCGCGCCGGGTTCGAAAAGCGATACGCCGATTATCGGTTACGATATTCTGCCCACGTTTGTAGAGATCGCGGGCGGGCGGGCCGACGGTGTCGACGGCGTCAGCTTCGCTCCGCTATTCAAGAATCCAACCTGGCGGCCCCAGCGTAGTCTGATCTGGCATTTCCCCTATTATCACCCCGAGAAAAACTTCTCCAAGGCTATCGACGCGATCGGCGTCGATGACTTCGCGGTCAGCAAGACGCGTCCCCAGTCGGCGCTTCGCCGGGGAAAGTATAAGGTCGTCAAGTTCGCCGAAGACAATCGCGTGGAACTTTACGACCTGGAGAAAGACGTCTCCGAACAGCACGACCTCAGCAAGACGCTGCCCGACGTTGCGGACGAAATGGATAAGTTGCTGGAACAGCAACTCGATGCAATGCATGCCCGACGGGCTGTGGCCAGGCCGCGTTAGGCGGAATTATTCAATATCTGTAGGGTGGACCGAGCAAATCGTTTCAGTGGAGGGGCTGCGCAGGTGTGCAAAATTCGGGCTTCCGGGTTCATGGCGAAGTGGGTTTTATGTGGTTTTTGTGGTTTGGCTGTTTTTTCATTCGGACTTGTTTAATGATCTTGATGCGGTGGCCATAAATTGTCTTGCAGTTTGTAGTTACGGTGATTACACTTGATATATATGAGAAATAGTATTGTGTATATTGCGCACTTCGGAGGAGAGGGAATTTCTGTAAGTTGTTTTATGGCAGGGAGATACGTTGCGGAGCAAACCTTCAAATTTCGGCGCATTTTGCAGTTTCCGGAAGTTCTTGCTATGAAAGAGTTTATGTGGTAAACAAGGTGTTAACATGGGGTTTATAAACCCGGCGCAAACGCTGATTCGACTATTTGAGTTACGGTTATTTGGTTACGTTAAGTTGACTGACAGCAGAGGAGCGGCTTTGCCGCGGATATTTCTTGCGTTCACGCAGACCAGAGGGTGCTCATTGCCGCCCCTGGGAACTCCCCGGTTAGCCTCTTCTGCTGTTTTTTTCGTCAGATGACCACTTGCGAATTATGATTTCTTCGCCGGGCATGTTCCAGTTTCAGGTCACACTGGGCGATTGACTGCAACCGCAACGATCAATTCGACCAGGCCCCGTTCAAGTCATCTAGATCGGTTCTTCACGGAATTTAGTGAGCAAAAATGGTACTGTCGTGCTCCGCACGAAGGTTTTTAAAGGCATGGGCTAACAAAAGTATGAGAATGAAGCTCCTCGGACCATAGGATATCCGAGGAGCCTTGACAAAATACACATCCGTCAGCATCCGGTTTTTCCTTGGCAGGTTGCTCCCCAGCCGCCGCACCCCGCTGCGCGGCGAGATGTTTGCAAAGGAACTCGTTTGGGGGAAGTTCCTTGGGAGCAGTGCCTACCTCCGCTTCACCAGACCATGGCATTATCACCCTGTAGTTTGGCTTGAGTCAATATACTTTTGTTAGCCCATGCCTGAAAAACCTCTTGCCGAAGGCAAGTTGACATCAT
>JAFGTN010000192.1 GCA_016934075.1 Pirellulales bacterium | reverse complement strand
CGACCAGTCGCCGGGGACGAGAATCTGTTTGTCTAAAAGCCAATCCACGGCTCGGCAATAAACGGGGTGATCCGGCGCCATTCCACAATCGGCCAGCGCCCGGGCCGTGAGGGCCGTATCCCAAACGGGCGACTTGCAGGGCTGAAGCCTTATCGTACCCGAGTCGTCGAAGCCCGTATCGTCGGATAACAAACCATAATCTTCGATAATCAGGGCGTCGAGTTGCTTATGGCATTCTTGCACCTCTGGGCTGTCATCCTCGTATCCCAGGCAACGCAGGGCCACGATGCTCCAAATAATGGGCGGAAAAATGGCGCCCAGGCCGTCGCTGCCTTTGAATCGCTTAAGCATCCATTCTTCGGCCAGCCGAACGGCTCGGCGACGAAGTGGACGGATTTGGTGGCGTTGATGGAATTTCAACATCCGATCCAGAACGCGGAAGAAGTGGTCCCAACTGAAGAATCCCGTCCCACCTGGCAAGTCGGGACAACGCAACTGGGGCCAATCCCGCGGCTCGTTCACGAACAACTCGCGTATGCCCTGCTCGATTTCCAGATTCCGCACCGGCTGGTGCGCCCACATGATCGACAAGGGAACGATGATCGTGCGCGACCAGGAACTAACCGCATACAGGTTGGCGGGAAACCATTTCGGCGCCAGCATCACCTCCGGCGGCACGGCGGGACATTGGTCGTAGGAAATTTGCCCCAACAGGGCCAGGTAAAATCGCGTGTAACTGTTAACGGCATCGGCGCCGCCATTAGCCAGAATGGCTCGTCGTGCACGCTGCATGTACTCGGCGCTGGGATCGTGTCCGGTGAGTTTGAGAGCGAAATAGGCTTTTACGCTACCGCTGATCTCCACGCCGCCGCCGGGATACATTTCCCAACCGCCGTCCTTCATCTGCTTTTGTATCAGGTAGTTGGCCGCAAGATGCGCGTGCCGCGAATCCTCGCAACCAAGATAGGCCAATAGCAGAATATACTCGCTTTCGAGGATCGTATCGCCCTCGAGATCCGCGCACCAATGACCGTCGTCATGCTGGCGCGAAGCAAGCCAGTTACGCGTGCGGCCAATGGCCATGCGCACGGGCATCACTAGTTTTTTTGATTCGAAGGTATCCGAATCTTGTGGATCTAGTCTCTCAAGATCGAACCGATCAAGATCTTGCCCCGAACTAACCAGCCGACCTTCAAACGGATGGTATTCGTCGCACAACGTTTTCATAAAGACGTCCGTCCTGGCCTTCATATTGTCATCCTTGACGTTAATCCCGGTAGGATATTCGATCGAGTTGCCTCCGGCAAGATCACTGCATCCGCGCATACCCCTATTTTCAACAGAGTTTAACCATATTTGACTAAAACATGAGGCTGGGGAGGTCTGCGCAAGGATACCCCGACCTGAATGGGGTATGGCACCGCATGCGTCTATACTTGTAGGACGGGTACTAAATCAGGAGTGTGGCATGCCCAGAATGGGCGTGCCACATGGTATCCCTTAATTCTAACACAATCCAACCGCCACACGGGTATTGATAATGTATATAACAGGCGTTAGATTTTAAACACTCTGTAGAGATTGTGCTACAATAGTAAACTGGGTGGATTTGCGTGATTGGAATAAAATCAACACCGATGGCAAGCTAGAACCGCTATCTGCGGGAGACAGGGAGCATGACGAAGCAAGGCAAATTAAAGGGTATTTTTACGCCTAATATGGTGCCGCTTGACAGCAAGGGGCAAATCAACGAGGTGGAGTTCCGGAGATATATCGACTGGCTGATTGCCGATGGCGTGCATGGGCTTTACCCCAACGGCTCAACTGGTGAGTTCACCCGCTTCAGCCGCGATGAGCGTCGACGCATTATTGAGATTGTCACCGATCAGGCGGGCGGCCGCGTTCCGGTGCTGGCCGGTGCCGCGGAAGCCAACGTTAAGGAGACGATCGCTGCCTGCGAATATTACCACGAGTTGGGCGTGAGGGCCGTAGCCATTGTTTCTCCGTTCTACTACAAGCTCAGCCCGGATAACGTATACGCCTATTTCAAAGAGATCGGCCGCAACACGCCGGTCGATGTCACGCTTTACAATATCCCCATGTTCGCCTCACCGATCGATGTACCCACCGTACAGCGACTGAGCGAGGAGTGCGAAAAAATAATTGCCATCAAGGATTCCTCTGGCGACATCGCTCACATGATCCGCATGATCGACGCGGTGCGGCCCAACCGTCCGGAATTCAGTTTCATGACCGGCTGGGATCCTTGTTTGGTGTCGATGTTTGCGATCGGCTGCGACGGTGGAACCAATGCCGTCAGTGGCGTAGCGCCCAGGGTTACACGGAAGCTTTACGATTTGGTTATGGAGGGCCGAATCGAGGAAGCCCGCCATATACAATTTCTGGTTTGCCGCCTTTTCGACGTGCTTTTGTATTCGGCCGATTTCCCCGAAGCTTTCCGCATGGCGGTCAATCTCCGCGGTTTCGACATGGGTAAAGGGCGACAACCGATTTCCGATGAACATACATCGAAACTGATCGGTCTAAAGGCCGAAACACGCCGCATACTGCAAGATATGGGCGAGACCGAGACGGCGGTTGGAAGCGGTTTCGACCGTGACCAAGTTGGGGAGATCGTGCAAGGCGTGGTGGCCGCGCTGCAAAAGCAAGGCGTGATTTAGAACTGGACTTTTGCAAAATTGCGAGTCAAGGGCATTAAGATATAAATTGGCGGCGCAGCCGGCAATTTATATCTAAACGTCACAGAGATGTGAACTTGTTATCTGTTAATGAATTTGTGTCAGTCAAGACAATGTAAAAGAAACCTTCGCTTCGCAAAACTTTCTTTTACATGTGCCCTTGACTCGCAATTTTGCAAAAGTCCAGTTAGAACTCAAAGCCGTCCGGTTCCGCAGGTTACGCCGATTAAGCGGCCCTCTTATTGTCTACTGAACAGAGCGTGGCAGTTCAATGTAGCAAAAAAACCACAACCGCTAATTTGCCGGCAATATTTTCACGAGCTATGTTTCCTTAACAAAACATCCCCACCCGCGGCCCGGCGGGGCGAGCGTCATTGCCATAGTGTGATCGTTACCCGGCCGCGAACCAACAGCGATTTGCTGCACTCGCCTTTAAGGAAACGATGCAAATGAGTTCCCCCGCAACCGCGTCTCCCATAGACACTGGAATTCTCCTGGAAGCCGGCACAAACGAAGCTGAATTACTTGTATTTCACGTTAGAGGCAAGCGATTCGGAGTCAATGTGGCCAAGGTCCGCGAGGTTTTGCCTATTGAAGGATTCACGGAAATTCCCAAAAGTGATCCGGCCGTGGACGGATTGATCGATATCCGCGAAGCCGTAGTGCCGCTGGTCAACTTGGAACGTTATCTTTTCGGCGATCCCGGTGATACCGATTCAAAATCGCAAGACAGCTTGGTTCTGTTGGAATTCAACAACGAGCAAATCGCATTCCGCGTACAAGCGATCGAAAGGATCTATAGGGTATCGTGGAAGAACATGCTTCCCTCTCCGCAACTCGGCAACGAAGCAACGCCGGTTACCAGCATACTTCGCCAGGAACAGGGGCTTGTGCCGCTGTTGGACTTCGAATCGATCTGTGCGAATATCGGCCTGGGATGTTCAATTTCTTCGATCGACAGCGTACCCAAGGAAGATTCTCTCGAACGGTCGCACATGCCCATAGTTTTCGCGGACGATTCGCGCATGATATGCGAAATGATCCGAGATTCGCTGGTGGAGGCGGGTTATACGAGCGTGAAGGGTTTTTCCGATGGACAGGACGCCTGGAACTATATCGAGCCGCTGGCAAAACACTCGACTACGGAAAACATCCACGACAGGCTTGCTTGTATCATTACGGACATAGAAATGCCACGCATGGACGGATTGAGTCTGACGAAGAAGGTCCGCGAACACCCCGTGCTTGGCAATGTGCCCGTAATCGTATTCTCGTCGATCGCCACTAAGGACAACGAAAAGAAGGGTGTCCAGGTGGGCGCAAGCTTCCAGGTCTCGAAGCCGCACTACGATGACTTGGTGGCAACAGTCGGTAAAGCGCTGCAATAGTCGATACACGATAAATTATCCAAGAGCATCTCATATCTACGACATGAACCGCAGGCGGGCTGCCGACTGCGGTCTCAGTTTGCACTGGCATGCTTTCCGCGTTCCCGAAGCCGCCCAATTTTCGGCCTCCAAGGTGAGATGGTTGAGGAGTTGTTCAATACGCATGCGGTAATGTTCGATACCCTGGCGGTCGAGATCTTCCGGGACGTGAATATCACCGCCGATGACGGCCCTTGCACGCGAAAAGGGTCGGGGAAATGCAAATTTATCCCAACTGTTAAGCCGCCAAGGCCGGTCGTAGCCGAAACCCATGGGAACCAACGGCAAACCCAGCTTGGAGGCTAAAAATACCGCGCCCGGGGCCAGTTCTCGTCGCGGGCCACGAGGCCCGTCGGGGGTTATGGCCAAGTGCATGCCTTGGCTTTTCTTCAGGAGTTCACGAATAGCGGCGGCACCGCCGCGGGTGCTGGAACCGCGCACGAAGTCGAAACCTAACAGCGAAGTCGCATGTGCCAATAGTTCGGCATCACGATGCTGGCTCAAGAGTATGGCGATGTTGCAATGGCTGCGCAAGTAGATGGGAAAGGGAATATACTCATGCCAGAAAACATATAGCTTTTGCTCCCGGCAAAAAGGCGAAGCCGGATCGACGTGGGAGTCGTAGTAGACAACCTTGAAATCCAGCGTGCCCAACCAGCGACGCAGGCAAACGGCCGAAAACAGCCCGGCCATGCGGTAGACGATAGGATGTAGTTTCCTTTTTGCCTTTTTCTTCTTTTTCACGGTGGAGCGCTTATTTCTTCAGGTGTGATATCCGGGCTAGCACGGCCAGTCACCGGAGAAGACTTCTTCGGCCGGGCCGGTCATGAAAACGTGGTTTGTGTCCTCGCACCACTTCAAGCGGAGATCGCCACCCGGCAAATGAGCGAGGATTTCGCGGTTGGTTCGCCCCGTGAGAACGCCGGCAACGCACACTGCGCAAGCCCCCGTTCCACAGGCCAAGGTTTCACCGGAACCGCGTTCCCATACTCTCATGCGAATCTCTTTGCGCGAAATGATCTCGACAAATTCTGCATTTACACGGTTGGGGAAATGTGGGTTGTGCTCAATCTTCGACCCCAGGCCCAACACCCAATTGTCGCCGAGTCGCTCGACGTAGGTTATGCAGTGCGGGTTACCCATCGACACACAACTCACGGCCAGGTCTTTTCCTTCGACACTTAGCGGGGCGTTGACTGCGGGAGCAGACTGATCGGCGTCTTGGCCATCCGCAGCATCGGCTCGCAAAGTAGTGGGTACGAGATTCGGTTCGAGGATGGGCTCGCCCATATCAACAGTGACTTGCCGGACCAATCCATCGACTATTTCGAGATCAAGCGATAATATACCGGCACCGGTTTCGATGTGCAGTTGTTGTTTCTTGGCTAGACCGTGGTCGTAGACGTATTTTGCCACACAGCGGATACCGTTACCGCACATTTCGGACTCGGAACCATCGGCATTGAGCATCTGCATCCTGGCGTCGGCTACGTCGGAAGGATGGATGAGGATAAGTCCATCGCCACCTACTCCGAAATGACGATCGGATATTCTCCGAGCCAGTTCGGGTAGGTTTTGGGGTACTTGTTCGTTGAAACAATCGACATAGACATAGTCGTTGCCGATACCGTGCATCTTTGTAAATCGCATGTATTGCTCACTCTAAGGGATGGCCTAAATCAATAAAGTCTTCATTTTCGTTGGCATTGTACCGGATCAAAGTGTCAAGCGACAACACTGTATGGTCTTGTAACCGGCCTAATTATCGTGATATTCATCGTTTGTTGTCGTATTTGCGGGGGGTGTGGCAAACCGCAAATCTGGGCCGATTGCATTTCCACCGGTATAGCTGGTATATTGTTACTTTGATTCTGATCGTTGCCGCTACAACAGGAACAACCATCAGCGGCAGACTCCACGGCCGGCTCGCCGTAAGCTACATATTTATAATCTTTCGAGCTAACACCTTTGGATTGCGCCACTTAGGCCCCGAGGAAAAAACCGTGCGAAAATGGGTACTTACAGGTTTGGCTGTGGGGTTTTTGATCTCCAACGCTGCGCCGCTGTCGATCGCGCAGCAACCCGCGACAGAAGCCAATCCACCCACCGCGGATAAGCCTGCCGTAGCGGTGAAGCCCACGGCAAGCGAGGCTGGTTCGGCTCGTCTGCGTCATCCCTGGGGCCGCTTTACACCGGGTGCGTGGGCCTTGGTTCGCGTGGTTAATGAAACGTTCGACGAAAAGGGCACGGTCGTAAGCACCGACATGATCGAAACCCGCACCTCGCTGGTGAAGGTCGAGGAAGACGGTGTCACGCTGCGATTGGAGACCTCTGCATGGGTTTCGGGCAAGCGCGTGGATGCCAAACCGCAAGAAGTAAAACAGTGCTACCATGGAGGCCTTTGTATTAAAAATGTTCAGATTTCGGCCGAGCCGTCCATCAAGATGATGGTCGACGGAACTGAGATCGAATGCAATGTCGAATCGGTCAAGCTGATAGACGGCGACATTCGCACTTCGATCCGAACCTATTTTAATGACACCGTTTCTCCGTTTGTGTT
>JAFGTN010000191.1 GCA_016934075.1 Pirellulales bacterium | reverse complement strand
GAATTAGTGTCAATCAAGACAATGTAAAAGAAACCTTCGCTTCGCAAAGCTTTCTTTTACATGTGCCCTTGACTCGCAATTTTGCAAAAGTCCGGTTAAAACTCGATCTCCATTAAATCCTGCCCAATTTCGGTCGCGGGAAAGATGCCCCTGGCCACGTCCAGTCCGATGGGATCGTCGTCGGTTAGCAACGGGTTGATATGCACCAGCACCAACCGCCCCACACCGGCTTTTCGCGCGACCTGTGCAACGGCGCTGGTGTGACTGTGACCGGTAGTCTTCGCCCACTCGGCATCGTCGTCGGGAAAATAGCATTCGTGCAGCAAGAGGTCGACGCCTTGGATCTTGTCCACGTAGTCGGCCGCCGGATCGGCCCAGGTGTCGGTAACATAGGCTATCGAACGCTCGCCCCAGTCGAGCCGGTAACCGATCGATCCACCTTGATGCTCAAGCGGAAAATGGGTTATCCGCCCGCCGCACAACTCTACCACCGCCGTGTCGTCCAGCGGGCAACGTTCGTATGGCGGCTGCTTGGGGAAGATATCTTCGGCGAAGAGATGAGCATCGATTGCCGCCAGCTTCTTGGTCGTTGCATGCACTCGCACCGTATCGAGCGGATGTTCGCGCATGACGTTGAATAAATAGGCCAGGCCGACCACATGATCGATGTGTGTATGACTGAGAAAAATATCCAGCTCTTTTCCTTGCAGATACTTGCCCGCGCGGAACATGGCCGTGCCGGCGTCAAACATCACCCCGCACTGCGGCAACAACATGCAGGGTGTATGCCGCCGTGAGTTCGGATGGTAGCCGGTCGTCCCCAGCAACACGAGCTTCATGACCATACCTTATACGAATATTCAAATCTGACAACTGAAAACTGAAATCTCTTAAATCTTATGTCTTCAGTCTTATGTCTTATGTCTTTTTTCATCTCGTGCACACCCTTCAATTATTTCCAACGCCCGCTCTACATCTTGTTCACTAATATCCAAATGCAGGCTGGCCCGAATCGTCTGCGGGCCCGTCGCCAGCATTTGCAGATCGTGGCGGGCTAGCTCTTCGACAAAACCCTCGGCCGTGCACAACGATTCTTCGACGTTGAAGAAGACCAGATTGGTGTCTGCCTCTTCGGGCCTCGCGTCGAGTCCATCGATTGCAGCGATACCCCGAGCCAACAGTTGGGCGTTGGCGTGGTCGTCGGCCAGGCGGTCGATGTTGTTTTCCAAAGCATACAGAGCCGCGGCGGCCAGAACACCGGCTTGCCGCATGCCACCTCCGAGCAGCTTGCGATGCCGCATGCCCTCGCGTATCATCTTCCGCGATCCCACCAGAGCCGAACCGACGGGCGCGCCCAGCCCCTTGCTGAAGCAAACATTGATCGTATCGAAGTGAGAAGCCCATTGCGAAGCTTCGATACCCGAGGCCACGGCCGCGTTGAAAATCCGCGCGCCGTCCAGATGCCGAGCCAGGGAGTTTTCTGCGGCCCAGTCGCACATCTCCTGCACGGTATCATAAGGCAGGACACGCCCGCCACCGCGGTTATGAGTATTTTCCAGCCAGAGCAATCGCGTGCGGGCAAAATGCACGTCGTCGGCTCGGATCATACCCTTGATCTGTTCGAGCCGCATCACGCCTCGCTCGCCTTGCACGCTCCGCGCGGCTACGCCCGCCAAACGCGCGTGGCCCGCCTGTTCGTAGTGGCACACGTGGCTCTGGGCTTCGACGATCATTTCCTCGCCCGGCCGGCAGTGTAGCAGCACGGCAATCACGTTGGCCATTGTGCCCGAGGGTACGAACAGGGCCGCCTCCTTGCCCAGCATCCCGGCCAGCCGATCTTGCAATTTATGAACGGTGGGATCTTCGTCGAAAACATCATCACCCACCGGCGCTTCGAGCATCGTCGCACGCATTTCGACCGAGGGCCAGGCCGCCGTGTCGCTACGAAAATCTAAATGATGGTCGGGCATTATGGATTACTTATAGGACTTAAGACTGAGGACTTAAGATTTCAGTTATCAGTTTCGAATCTCGATCCTTTCCTCACTGCTAATAACTCACCGCTCATAGCTTCTCAGGCCGGTTCGAGCACTTGAATCGACATCCCTTTGACAATATCCTTAACGGCCTTTTTATACTCCAGCATGTGCGGAGCCATAAGGTGCGCCTCCAGCGCCTCGACGCTTTCCCATTTCTCCACCACCGTGACCACGTTCACGCGTTCCGGCGGTTGCACGGGTATATTGGTGGGCACGTCGATCATGGGCCCATATTCGATACAACCGTCCTCGGCGTGGACCTTGGGAACGATCTTTTTGAATTCTTCGATAAAAGCGCCCCGCTGGCCGTCGTTGATTTCGATAGTGGCTATTACGCAAATCATTTCTTGTTCCTTCGTAAATATGTAGGGTGCGTCCACGACGCACAGTAAAGTGTTAAATGATAACCATATTTGACATAAGACATAGGACTTAAGACATAAGAAATGCCCGAGTTTCAAATCTGAAATCTGATAACTGAAGTCTTGGTGCGTCTCGGACACACCCTACAATAATTTTACCTGGTCAATACAATACTTCTCAATGACCTCCATATCCGGCTCAATGCCGAGTCCTGCTTCCGACCAAAGCTTCACCTCGGCAGGTTTGACGCATCCGTTGTCGCTTTCGTCCGCTTCAATATCTGCGGGTTCTTTTGCTGTGATTTCCAACGTTTCGGCCACGTCCTCTACAAGCAGTTTATCGCCGGGGGCGTAATCGGCCGGATAGTTGAAATTTCCCTTGGCGGCCAAGGCCAATGCGGCCCGGGTTCCGACGGCCGTTTGTGGTCTCGATCCCACCCAACAGCCGAGCGCCGCATCGCGGCAGGCGTCGTGGATAGCCACAGCCCTGGTCAATCCGCCCACGCGACCTGGTGAAATATTCATAAAACGGCAGGATTGCAGTTCGATTGCCAACTCGGCTTCTTCCAGGCTGCCGATCGATTCGCCCAGGCAGACTGGCGTGCGAATGGTTTCCTGAATCATGGCATGGCCTACTAGATCG
>JAFGTN010000190.1 GCA_016934075.1 Pirellulales bacterium | reverse complement strand
GCCGAAAGCCAGATATTACGGGCGTCCACGCGCGCGGTGGAGAGCCGAGTCTGGAAAGGCCTGCGTATCGAAGGCGACCGGCGGTTGCCCACGCAGCGGGCACTTTACCCCTGCATCGAAAGTGTAGAGGGCCGGCTATATTGTTCCGAGTGTCGTGCCGGGAAGATATGGCTCAGCGAATTGGACGACAACCTCGAACTCAAGTCGACCAATGAGTGGATTGGTCCGCACATGGTGGACGGCAAGCCTTGCTATCAAGGGCAGACGCAGATGACCGTTGTCGGTCACAAGATTTATATATCATGGAAGCGAACCTTTCATGGCGACGCGCCCAACGCTCGACAGTGTGTGGCCTCATACGATACACGTAGCGGGAAGATCGGCAAGACGTTTGTGATTGAACCGGACAAGGCCGGCGAGAGTATCTACAACGGCGGTATTGCCACGGTAAACGGGAAGCTTTGGGTTAGCTATTGCCGTTGGCGACCAACTGATAAGAAAGGGTATCGAACGACGGTGACGGTTCGCGAGCTAGATTACGAAGGCCGTAAGCTGGGGCCGGCGTTTGAGCTCGATTCGCAACCCACGCAAACGCCTTACGGACCTTTTTTGAGCGTTTTCAAGGATGAAAAATCAGGGAAGGAAGAGTTGATAGTCTGTTTCACAGACTATCAGGCGAAGGTCGACATGCAGCCCCTGTGGTTGGTGCGTTTTGATGGCAAACGTTTTCACGGCCTGATGACCATCAGTCCCAATGGATACAACCAATATGCAAAGGGAGTTCAAGTTGGCAACCGCCTGTTACTCATTTGGAAGTACGGGGCGCCCTATCCCGCAAGGATTTTCGGTCGCTACATGTTCCACGAGATCGGTATGGCCCTGGTAGATCCCGTCGGTAACACGGTCGAAATAACACCGCTCACCGATGACCTTAAGTACAATTCCAGTCCGGATATTACGTGGCACAACGGCCGATTGGTTTTCGTATACAACAAACTCGAACATCTATATGGTTCGCGTGAGGACCCGGCTGAAATGTACGGTGGCTTTATTGGCATTCTGACGCCGGTGGGTGGTGATAAATCGAAGGCAAAATAATCGTTGGAGCATGGTTTTGCCCAAAAAATTATTTTTTATGTCCGCTTGAATGGCGAGAATGCAATTTAAATGATGGGCAAGGGGTGGAATATTGGGTGTGTGTTGGTGGGTGAATATAACCTCATCACCCATCAATACACTCCCGTATAGATTTTGGCTCTCCTTGGGAATTCGGTCTGGGATAGCAGCTTTTCGATTCGTGCCATGCGGGCGTCGTTGGCTACCTTGTGGTCAGAACGGTCCAAAGCTTTCCGGAAGCGGCGTTGCAGGACGCTTCTTGAGACGAGGACCTCGTAGAGAACATCCTAGACCGTAATTCCTTTTCATGCATGTTACCGGATAAGATGAATAATCCGGATTAGACGACGCCTTGTTGCAGCATGGCGTTTGCCACTTTGACAAAACCAGCCACGTTAGCTCCATGTACATAGTTGACATGCGAGCCTTCCTTACCGTAGCGAACGCAATTCTCGTGAATCGAATGCATGATTTGTTGCAACCGCCCGTCAACTTCTTCTCGTGGCCAGTGTAGGAAGCCGCGGTTTTGGGCCATTTCCAACCCGGATACGGCTACTCCTCCGGCGTTGGCAGCTTTTCCGGGACCGTACAATATTTTGGCCTTTAAAAATGTTTCCACGCCCTCTGGCGAGGTCGGCATGTTGGCCCCTTCGGAAACGCACATACAGCCGTTTTCAATCAACGATTTCGCGTCTTCCAACTCGATTTCGTTTTGGGTCGCGCTAGGGAAGGCCAAATCACATTTGATCGTCCAGGGCTTCATTCCAGGCATGTATTCCACACCCTTGAATTTTTCGGCATACTCGGAAATTCTTCCGCGTCGGACGTTTTTGAGTTGCATGACCCATTCCAGTTTTTCCCGATCTATGCCGTTCTTGTCCACGATCGTTCCCGCTGAATCAGAGAAGGTTACAACCTTGGCGCCAAGTTCGATGAGTTTTTCGGCCGTGTATTGTGCAACGTTTCCCGAACCAGAAATCACGGCCGTTTTGCCTTTGACGCTGTCGTTATTCGTGGATAGCATTTCTTGGGCAAAATAGACGGCCCCGTAGCCGGTGGCCTCGGGGCGCATCAATGACCCGCCGTATTCCATGCCCTTGCCGGTCAGTACGCCGACAAAGCGGTTCGCCAGTCTCTTGTATTGTCCGAACATATAGCCGATTTCGCGGCCACCGACACCGATATCGCCCGCCGGTATGTCGACATCCGGGCCGATGTGCCGGAACAATTCGGTCATGAACGATTGACAAAATCGCATCACCTCATTGTCGCTTTTCCCCTTAGGGTCGAAGTTCGAGCCGCCTTTCCCGCCACCCATCGACAAGGTTGTAAGACTGTTTTTGAAAACCTGCTCGAAGGCCAGGAACTTCAGCACGCCAAGATTCACGGTAGGATGGAATCGTAAACCACCCTTATAGGGGCCTATGGCCGAATTCATCTCCACACGAAAACCACGGTTTACTTGAACATCGCCCTGGTCGTCAATCCAAGGAACACGGAAAGTGATTACCCGTTCCGGCTCAACAAGCCTTTGGAGGATGCCAGACTCTTGGTAAGCAGGCGTAGACCGAATGACAGGCATCACGGACTGAACCACTTCCCGAACCGCTTGGTGGAACTCGATTTCACCGGGATTTCTCGCGGTCAATTGCTCCATGAAATGTTGAGAATGAGTCGAAACACTCACAGCGGAATCTTCTGGCATTTTATTATCAGACATGTAACTTTACTCCTAAAATATATTGACATATGTCCTGCAAATCGACAGGGACCGAACAATTCCGGTTTATTATATTGGCATTGTTTCTATTGTGGTAGCCATATGATGACCAATGCTTATTATTATAGTTACTTATATAGATGTTATGCAAAATAAGTTTATCTAGATGCTGTTGTAGAGGCTTGTGTTTCGTGCCAATATAGTTCTTAATACAGTCGCACAATGTATTTTCTTTTCAGTAGAGGTACTTCACTCTCAATCCCGGTCTGAAAACATGCCGCAAGTAAATGTTCAGTTGAGCACGGGACTACCCGGTTTGGACCGGGTCCTTCGGGGTTTGCTTCCGGGCGACAACATAGTATGGCGAATTGAAACGATTGACGATTATGCGCGGTTCATTGAACCATATCGTCAAAGCGCCGTCGAAAGGGGGCGAGGCCCGATATATTTTCGCTTTGGCCGCCACGTTTCACTCTTGCCAGATAGCGCTGGCGTCGAGACGTATCGGGTTGATCCTAGTGCCGGATTCGAAACCTTCATTTCGGAAATACATGGTGTGATTAAGAAGTCGTTGCGCGGTACATGGTTCGTTTTCGACTGTCTTTCCGATCTGGCCGTGGCATGGCGCAGCGACACGATGTTGGGGAACTTTTTCGTTCTCACCTGCCCGTTTCTCTACGACGTCGACGCCATTGCCTATTTTGCGATCGAGCGTGATTTTCATTCCCACGATGCCATCGCCCCCATCATCACGACAACTCAGGTATTCTTGGATATTTATCGTCACAACGAGCGGCTTTACGTGCATCCGGTCAAGGTCCAGCAGCGTCATTCCGACAGCATGTACATGCTTCATGCCTGGATGCAAGACGATTTTATTCCGGTGCGTGACAGCGCCACCACTGCCGAAATCCTGAACGCCAATCCATGCCTTCCGGGCGAATTGCAGCGCAACAGGCAAGGCGTCTGGCAGCGCACGTTCCGGCGCGCCGAAGAGGTGGTCGGCGCACAATGCATGAACGGTGTGGGCAAAGCCAAGCTCCAAGATACAAACGAGTCGCAAGACGGCGGCAAACAGGATGCAGCAGCAACGTTGCGCCAGTTATTGGAAACGGCCGTTACCCGCGATACTGAAATGCTCAACGTTTGGATGCGATATCTTTCCATAGAAGAGGTGCTCGACATCGTGCGCCGCATAATCGGCACAGGGCTTATCGGCGGCAAAACAGTGGGCATGTTGCTGGCCAGAGCAATCCTCCGCCGCACCAATCCGCAATGGACCAAGTTGTTGGAGGTTCACGACTCATTCTACATCGGTTCCGACGTTTTCTATACGTTTCTGGTACAGAACGGGCTTTGGTGGACTTGGCAGAAGCACCACAATCCCATGGATTATCTCCTCGACGCCGAACACGCGCGGCGGCGCATTATTGTGGGGAAATTTGCCGACAAAATTCAGCAGCAGTTCTCTATGATGCTGAATTACTTCGGGCAATCGCCTATTATCGTGCGTTCCAGCAGTCTTCTGGAAGACAGCTTCCAGAATTCGTTTGCCGGCAAATATGACAGTGTCTTCCTCGCGAATCAAGGTTCTCCGGAACAGCGACTGCAAGACTTCATGGCCGCCGTGAGGGCAATTTATGCTAGCACACTGAGCGAGAAGGCTCTTACCTATCGCGCCCGCCGCGGAATGCTCCACCACGATGAGCAGATGGCGCTTTTGGTGCAACGGGTTTCGGGTGAATTTCATGAGGGGCTTTTCTTCCCACAACTGGCGGGCGTTGGTTTTTCCTATAACCCTTACGTCTGGAGCGATAAGATCGACCCGCAAGCCGGAGTGCTGCGTCTGGTGTTCGGCTTAGGCACGAGGGCCGTCGACCGCACCAACGACGACTATCCGCGGGTGATTGCGCTCAATGCGCCGGAACGTCGGCCTGTGGTTGGCTACGACGACATGATTCAATATACGCAACGTCGCGTCGATGTTCTCGATCTACAGGCCAATCAGTTTGTCACCGAAGATTTCGGCGACGTTGCCCGACGGAGCCCGGAATTGCCCTATGATCTTTTTGTATCTGATACGGAACAGCATCGCACATATCAGCCGAACGATCAACAGTCGGAGCCAGCCGAGGGATTTCTGACGTTCGACGGTCTTTTGCAGAAAACCGACTACGTTGCCAGAATGCGCGAAATGCTGACGATTCTGGAAGAAGGTTATGGGTGTCCTGTGGATGTAGAATTTACGACGAGCATTCGGCCCGATGGCTCATTTTTGATAGATGTGGTGCAGTGTAGGCCCCTGCACGTACAAAGCGACTGTTCGGTAGCGACGCCGCCCGAGGAAATCCCACCCGAGAATCTCTTGTTTCGATCTCGCGACGCTATCATGGGGCGGAGTCGGATTAGCACCCTGGATCGGATCATCTATGTTGTACCGCGTGTTTACGGACAACTTCCACTCGCTGACCGCTACACGGTTGCCCGAGTGGTGGGAAAGCTGTGCCGGTTGGAATCACCGCCGGCTGAAACGCCTAACGCCAACAGTCAACCAGGTATTTCGGTTGGTTACGCCAACAATAAAGGTTCTGAAATAAAGGTTCTTTTGTTGGGCCCGGGCCGATGGGGTACCTCAATGCCTTCGCTGGGCGTGCCAGTCACTTTTCACGAGATCAGCAACATTACCATTTTAGGGGAGATTGTCACCATGCACGACAACCTCATCCCTGATGTCTCCTTGGGCACACATTTTTTCAACGAGTTGGTCGAGGCCGACATTCTCTATTTTGCGATTTTTCCGGGGCGGGAGAACAACAGCATCAACGAGGAGCTTTTTGAATCGGCGCCCAATCAACTCGAACGACTGGTTCCTGACATGGCCGTTTGGTCCAACGCGGTTAAAGTTATCGTCACGGAAGACCTGTTTCCCGGCCACCGCGTTATTATAAATGCCAATACTCCTAACCAAGATGTAGTCTGTTACTCTGACGATCTTAAATACTAGACATTGTCCTCGTACACCTTGCACTTGATCGGCCACTACGGTTTGAGTTTAGTCAGGGCATATCGGGAAATGATGGATTTTCTATTCCTTCAACCAAGATCTCTCAATTTAACGACCGACTTGACCGCGCCGGTGGCGGCTTCTTCGGGCATCTCGACCATGCGGCAGGGCAGGCCGAACTGCTCTTGCAAGGCCGTTAGCACCAGAGGATTCTTGCGGACGGCGTTCCCGACGGCTACAAGGCCGTCGATTGCGGTGAGGTTCACCAGTTTCGCAGCCGACGCCAGTTCGTCCACCATGCCGTTGATGCATCCGCGGGTGAGATTTTCTGGTGTCAGGTTTTTCGTGTCGATTCCGAGAAAGGCTCCTGAGCGTTGCGTTCCGGTGCGTTCGCCGGCAAAACGTGTGTCAACCGTCAAACCACAGGCGTCAGTCGATTGGCAGAAGGCCTGCATTCCGTTATATACATCCGAGATGGAAATCTGCTTTTCACCGAGCTGCTCGATTACTTGTTTAAAGAAGCCGGCCAGATAGGCGTATGACCATCCTCCGCACAATGCGGCGTAGATTTGAATATAACGGCCGCCCGGGCAGGGACGGGTCTCGAGCTTCGGCGAAAAAGCGTAATCGGCCAGAGGAACGGAAAGTTGTCCACTCGTACCCAGGTTAACTACCGCTTCGGATTTGTCAGGGTTTAACACCCCGGCTACGCCCGCCTGGTTATCGCCCACCGGGCTGTACATCATGGCCCGTGTCGCCAAGCCAAGGTTCTTTGGATTCATGACGGGGGCGAGATTGCCGCACGAGGGAGCGAAATCCGGCAACAATGTGACGGGAATGCGGAGTTCCGCCAGCAGCGCATCGTGCCATGTGTTGCCACGGGCATTCCATATGCCCCAACTTGCGGCGAATGTCTCGTCGATCGAACAGGTTCCGGTCAGAGCGGCCGCGATGAATCCGGCGATTGACAGCACCTTGTGTGCGTTTTCCGGCAAGTCGCCTTTTTCGAGTAGCTTGTGCAACGTCAAGCCGCCGTATCCCGGGTGCAAGAAACATCCCGTTTCCGATGTATGGGGATGGTTGCGCAAGTGATCCGGGCAGTCGGCCGTGCGCTGATCCCGCCAGGTGATGAGGTTTGTTACCGGATTCAAATCGGCATCGACGGCCATTATTCCGTGCATCTGACCGGTCAAGGCGATATGTTCGACGGGCTCTTGGGCCTGATTGGCCAGCGAACGGACCACCTCCATGGTGACATCGAGAATTTTCCGCGGGCACTGTTCGTGACAGCCCGGCGGTAGACCGGCCACATCAGCGTTGTGATATTGCGATGTCGAGCCAACAACGTTTCCGTGCGCGGGATCGACTAAAACTCCTGAAACGCTGGTCGTACCGATATCGAGACCGAGGATCATATACAATTATCCTTTTTGTCGCTGAACCCGGGACTGAAGACGTTAAAGTATAATCAAGTGTTCCTGCCCAAACAAGCCGGCAACGGCAACCATTTGAAGCACGTTTTCAACTCTATCTGTTCGATGTAGGGTGTGATAGCGAATCACTCGCGGCAGTGCTCCTTTCGTTGCTACCCAGACGCCCTTCGCTTTGCCGGTATCCTTGTGGTGTCATGCCCGTTACGCGCTTGAAGACGATTCGCATATGTTCCATGTTGGAAAAGCCGCAGGTCATAGCCAATTTGTGGAGTTTTATTTTTTCGGGCGCGATCAGGAGTTGCTTTGCGCGTTCGACGCGCTTACGGCAAAGGTAGTCATGCGGTGTGCAGCCAAGCAGGCGACGGAAACGGTTCTCCAACTGGCGGCGTGAAATGGAAGTGGCCTTAACAATACTATCGATCCCAAACGGCTCGCTGATATGGTCGTGTATGAAATGCAAGGCCGCGGCCAGGTGAACATCTTCCACGGCGATGGTGTCGGTGGATTGTCGGGCGACTACGCCTTCGGGCTCGACCGCCGTGTCCATTGGAACCGGCTTCCCGTCCATCATGCGGTCCAACATTTCCGCGGCCACTAGCCCGATTTCCCAAGAGTTTCGCGAAATACTGCTGAGCGTGGGTTGGCAAAATTCACAGAGCGTGGGATCGTTTTCCATG
>JAFGTN010000189.1 GCA_016934075.1 Pirellulales bacterium | reverse complement strand
GAGCAAGGTTATAGATGCGGATCACATCACCTTGCGGGCCGCGACCGTATGGAAACCGCTCCGGATCGCCCGCCTTGGGATCGCTACGTTGCGAACCGGCACCATGTACGTCCAACAGTCGCCGTGATTGACCGGGGAACTGCATCCAGCCCAGCGATCTGCCAAAGGCCACATAGACGGCGGCCGAGCCGACATTTTGGCGACGGTGGGTCGTGCTGCTCCAGTAACATGCATAATCCTGCCAGCCACCCTCGTTCTTGATCGGCGTTGCTTTGAAGATAGGATCGATGGCCGCCGAGTTGCTGGTCGAAGGTGAACGCGTGTAGTCGACGATACTCTGCAACTCTTTGGCGTTGGGAAGTCGCCAATCCGACTTGCCGGCGTATTCGAGCCCCTCGGCCCAGGCGAGCGCCTCGGACCAGTTGAGCTTTCCGCCTTTCTTCTTACCGGCTTTCAGGTGGCCGCTGTCGACCTGCATCCATGTCAGGCCCGTAGCGCGATCGGTGATGGTCCCGTCGCCGTTGTCGTGAAACTGATTCTTACCATACTCGCTGTTCCCGCGCACATACATCACGAAATATTTTTTCTCTCCACGCGGCCCGCGCAACCGACCGATGGGGTATCCTTTGATCCGTCCGTCGGCGAAATTCACGCCGAACATCGTTTCATTACCGTCCATGGTCTTGCCCACATATTTGGTCGAGGTGGCGAATTGCGAATCAATGATACGTTCGTTTTTCATTTCATCGCCGAAGCGGAACTTGAAGTATTGAGTATCGATAAAGGGACGCGATTGCGTTCCGCTCGCTGCGCGTGGGTCGGGATCAGTGCCACTGAATATGATAAGCGAATAAAGTTCCTTTATCGTAGGCAGCCGCCAGTCGTCGTGCCCGCCCAGATGGCATTGCTCAGCACCGGCGACCGCCTGGGCGAATGTTTTCTTATCGCCGGGATCCTTCTGCCATACGAGCCGTGTGACAAGATCGGTGACAGTTCCGTCACCATTGTCGCGATATTTCGGACGGTGCCCCTGGTATTGCGCGTCTTGTCCAAAAAAGTCATCACTGGTTTTGGGATAGCTGATTTCACGGAAGTCGTCGTAGCAACGCTGCTGTCCGGTATCGACAATGGGATAGCTTTCCGCAAATCCCAACGAAGACCAGTGACCGACTAGCAGCGGCATTAGAACGGTCGTAATGAAATACATTTGGCGTTTCAAAGGTCTCTCATCAGCGTTATACATGTGAATCGATATCATGGAATGAATAATGTCACGTGATAAGGACACGTACGTTCCCATGATTATAACGCTATGAGCAGAGTATTTATTGCAGAAAAACTGAGAATCGGCTTCCGACTATGCCCTGGTGCGCCACGGACGCACCATACGTTCCTAATTCTACAACGCCATATTCATTCCCCATGCGAAGCACGTTATCGAGAATGCGAGGATTATGTAGCTCCTAGATATTATCGAAATATCGGACGGCTTGGGGGAATCGGGGCGGCGCGCGATGATTAGTCCAGCCGTCATCCAAAATGCGATCATGGCTATAATTGAAGAAAACATCATTAGGCCATGGTCCAGCATAGTGTAATAAATAAACAAAATGGGATTCCAATGCACAGTCCGCAAGCGATGCTTCCGAGCGATGTCAACTTGCTTTTATTCATTTATTCTGCTTGGGCGGTGTTTTCACTCGCCCTTCATCTCCCGACTACTAGCCGAATGATAATCGGCGTTGCTCAGGTACTCGACCACTTCGGCCGAGTCGCCCCAAACCTCGCGCATGAACTGGTCCTTGAGTGCCAACCGCACGGCGTCTTTTTGTTCGCGGTTGAGCGAGCCGGGAGCCTCGATGGCACTCATAATATCGTTGTCGCCCAGAGCTAGCTTGGTCATGGCGAAGCGAGATGCCAGTTTGTACGAGTTGATGGCCGCCAGACGCAGCCCATCGTCGGTCAGCTCCAATTCCAATTCGATAAGCGTAAACTGTCCGTAGGGCGGCAAACTTTCCGCGTTCCTTTTGGCCGCAATAAAGCCCGACACGCCTTTGACCAGCCATCCCCGGCCGTTATCGCGCCAGGTCGCCAACAGGCGGTTTGCATCGCAGATCAGGTAGCGGTGCTGGCGGTTAAGCCGTTCGGGCAAATCGACGGTGGGTAGATAGGTTTCGGCCTGGTTGGCGTGGATGATTTCCACCTCGGGGGCCGATTCGGTCGCTTTTGCATCTGTCGTTTCGGCCGTCACAGCTTCGACCGACTCGGTCTCAAGTTTTGGAACGACGATTTTTCCGCCACATTTGGGGCAATTGCGGGTTTTTCCAGCCAATTTCTCTTTGGCTTTGATTGTCACCCCGCAGCCAGGACAGACGATGCGAATCAGGTTTGCCATGTTCTCCTCCAACGACCATGGGCCACTACCGGATGGTTTGCCATATTCTAATACGAGTTATTCGCTCAACGCCAAGGCTTATTAACTCAACCCACGCGCGGAGATTATCTTTTGATTCTATGGTCCAATAACAATCTGAACAACAAGGAAATAAAATCGTTCGTTCGATGCCCAGCAATCGAAATCCCCCCATATTGCGTATCGAAGAACCGTTACCTACCCCAAACGTGGGCTTTATCGTAAGTATGACCTCCACATGAACAACTATCTTTGCGGTGATGTGGTACTTTTCAGTTCGACAGCGGGGGTACGGTTGCGTATTCTGTTAGTGTTCCCTAAGATGCGGGAATTACACGATTGGGCGAGGCTTTGCGGGGTTCGACAGAAGTTCTGCCATTAGCGGTCATATTCGACCGAAGCGATTTTAGAGCCTTTTATTTCAGCGGCACATTTTTTTGCCTGTCGCTTTTGTGCAGTGGGAGCATGGATAGCCGTGCATCTTGACAAGCTACCAGGAACCTTTTTCGGTCCGCCGACGCTGGTCGACCTAGTCAGACACCGTGCCAGCCATCAGCCCGACGAGGACGCTTTCGTCTATCTCGTCGACGGCGAAGATGAACAATTGCACTTGAGTTATCGGCAACTCGACCAACAGGCCCGCGGTATTGCCGCCTGGCTCGAGGATCACAATCTCGTGGGGGAGCGGGCACTGCTGCTCTATCCGGCGGGCCTGGATTTTATTGCGGCCTTCTTCGGTTGTTTATATGCCGGTGTTACTGCTGTGCCCGTCTATCCGCCGCGCAGGAACCGTTCGCTGGAACGTATAGAGGCGGTGGTCGACGACGCCGAGGCCAAGGTGGCGTTGACGACAGACTCGGTTTATCAGCGAGTCGAGCCGATTGTTAATGAAACACCGCGGCTGAAAGCATTAGCCTGGCTGGCCACTTGCGATGTACCTGACGACTTACATGAAGATTGGCGTCGTCCGGACATCCACGGTGACACTATGGCGTTCTTGCAGTACACCTCGGGCTCGACCGGCACGCCCAAAGGTGTCATGCTCAACCATGCAAACTTGTTACACAACTCGGCCATGATTGCCCATGCCTTCGAGCATACGCGTTCGGGCACGGGCGTGTTCTGGCTCCCCAGCTATCACGATATGGGCCTGATCGGCGGAATTTTGCAACCGCTTTACGTGGGGCGTCCCAACATACTTATGGCACCCATGTCGTTCTTACAGAAACCGTTCCGCTGGCTTTCGGCCGTTTCGCGTTTCCGTTGCACGACCAGCGGCGGCCCCAACTTCGCCTACGATCTGTGTGTTCAAAAAATCACACCGGAGCAGCGCGAGCAATTGGATCTGAGCACTTGGAAGGTAGCCTTCAACGGCGCCGAACCGGTCCGCGAAGAAACGATTCGGCGTTTCACCGAGACATTTGAACCATATGGTTTCCATCGCGAGGCGTTTTACCCGTGCTACGGGATGGCCGAGGCCGCGCTGTTGGTTTCCGGCGGCTACGTCAACCAACTGCCCGTGATCCGCTCCTTCGACGCCGAATCGCTCACACATGGAGAAGCCGTCCCGCGTAAGACGGGCCAGGGTGGAACGCGCGATCTGGTCGGTTGTGGCGGGACCTTGGCCGATCAGAAAATAGCCATCGTCGATCCCGAGACACTCAAGCAACTTCCGGACTCGAAAGTGGGTGAGATTTGGGTCCGCGGGCCCAGTGTCGCACAAGGCTACTGGCATCGACCGGAGGTCAACAAGGAAGTCTTCCAGGCCCACATCGAAGGCAGCGGCGCCGGGCCGTTTTTGCGAACCGGCGACTTGGGTTTCATGCTCGACGGGGAACTCTTCGTCACCGGGCGAATGAAGGACCTGATCATCCTCCACGGTGTAAACCACTACCCCCAAGACATTGAGCTCACCGTTCAACGTACCCACAAACGCCTGCGCAAAGATTGCGGGGCCGCTTTCACCGTCGAGGTCGACGGCAAGGAAAAACTGGTCGTCGTACAAGAGATCGAAAAACGCAAGCAAGGCAACCTGACGGCCGTGTTCAATTCCGTGCGCCGAGCCGTTTCGGCCGAGCATGAACTTGCGTTGGACGCCATCGTGATGATAAAAAACGGCAGCATCCCCAAAACATCCAGTGGAAAAGTGCAACGCCACGCCTGCCGCAACGGATATTTGGATGGAAGCCTCAACGTAGTCGGCAAATGGGAACTTGCCGACGGCGAGGAACCGATCCTGCCGGCCAAAAAATCAGGTCGACCCAAACCGGTTGCTCAAACCTTACCGGTCGAGGAAAAAGAAACAGTCAAAACAGCCGAAGAGAAAACACCCACCGCGCCGGAAACTCCCGCCGAAGAGACGACCGCGGCGCCAGTCGTTAGAAAATCGATCCCCAAGTCGGATGAGAAACTTGCCGAACTCGTACTCGAACAGGTGCGACTCATCGCCCGCGAAAGAGCCAAGGGGCTCACGCTTGATACGCCCATCATCGAGTTGGGCATGGACTCGCTGGAGAGAATCGATATCCTGGCCGCCTTGGAAGAGCGGTTCGGTGGGCGTTTTCCCGAAGAAGTGCTACCCGACTTGGAAACCGGACGGCATGTGGTCGAGGCCGTCAAAAAATATCTCGGTACCGAGCCACGCCCCAAAACAGCACGGCCCACAAACGCCAAGATACCGACCGAGTGGTACCGAGTCGAGGAGTTCCCGGAATATCGCCAACTCAAGAGCCATGCCCAATTGCTCGAAGCCACCGGTTTGCACAACCCCTTCTTCAATGTACACCAAAGTGTTACAAACAACCGTACCATCATCGGCGGCAAAGAGTATATCAACTTCTCCAGTTACAACTATGTGGGCATGTCGGGCGATCCGGTCGTGGTCAAGGCGGCCCAGGATGCGGCCGCAAAATACGGTACCAGCGTCTCGGCAAGCCGACTGGTTTCAGGCGAAAAGGATATCCACGGCGAGTTGGAACGCGAAATCGCGCAGTTCCTCGGCACCGAAGATACTATACTCTTCGTGGGCGGGCATTCGACGAACGAGACCGTCATCGGTCACCTTTTCGGCCCAGGGGACCTGATTCTGCACGATTCGCTTTCGCACAACAGCATCCTGCAAGGCTGTATCCTCTCGGGCGCCAGGCGGCGCCCCTTCGCTCACAACAACTGGGAAGAAGCCGAGCGGCTGCTAAAAGATTATCGCCACGAGTATCGCCGCGTGCTTGTTGTGATCGAAGGCGTTTACAGCATGGACGGCGACATTCCCGACCTGCCCAAGTTCGTCGAAATCAAAAATCGCCATAAATCGCTGCTGATGATCGACGAAGCCCACTCCATCGGAACTATAGGTAAAACGGGCCACGGCATTGGCGAATATCACGGTGTCGATCCCAAGGATGTCGAGATCTGGATGGCCACGCTGAGCAAGACTTTTGGAAGCTGTGGTGGATACATCAGCGGCTCGAAGGCATTGGTCGAATACCTCAAATACACGGCCCCGGGATTCGTCTTCAGCGTTGGACTATCGCCGCCAAATACGGCCGCCGCCCTGGCCTCGTTGCGACTGTTGAAGTCCGAGCCCGAGCGGGTAACGCGTCTGCAAGAGCGCAGCCGCCTGCTTTTGGACCTCGCCAAACAACACGGCCTCAACACCGGTATGAGTTACGACTCGCCCGTGGTCCCGATCATCCTCGGCAGTTCCATCGACGCGCTTAAACTTTCGCAAGGTCTGTTGGAACACGGTATCAACGTACAACCCATCCTCTACCCGGCCGTAGAAGAAAGTGCCGCCCGTCTACGGTTCTTCGTGACTACCGACCACACCGAGGAACAGATCCGCACAACAGTCGACGCCATGGTCGCGGAATTGAATAAGATCGACCCGAAGTATCTGCAACCAAATGTAGGGTGCGTCCGCGACGCACCACTGGCGCCACCGATAACGTAACAGTTATCGTTGCAGAGTGCATTCATGACGCATCAATGATTACACGATTCACCTTGACTGCTAGGCTGTTTGGTGTTTTCTGGTGCGTCGCGGACGCACCCTACATGATCAGCGGGCGTAACTCCGCAACGATATAGAACGATCCGGCCACACATATCATATCTTCGGGCTCGGCCCAATTCAGCGCCGTTTGCCATGCCTCTTCGGGCGTTTCGCATATATCCACCGGCTGGGCGCCGGTTGCCGACCAAAGCTCGTTCAACTCTCGGGGTGGTATACCCCGGGGGTTGCTCCTGTATTGCGTGAAGAGCACACGGTCGAAACGGCCGCGGAGGGCCGCAAACATACCATTTATGTCTTTCTCCTGCGTGGTGGCAAAGACCAGCATCCGCCGTCGGGCCTGGAAACTCTCGTCAAGCGTCGCCACCAGTGCCTCGATCGACGCGCGGTTGTGGGCCGTGTCGATTACCACCAGCGGTCGATGCCGCAGCACTTCCACGCGGCCCGCACAACGAGCGGCGGCTAAACCTGCGGCCACGGCGCCGTCAGAGATTTCCCAGCCATGGAGCCGCAACTGTTCGACAACCGCCAGTGCCACTGACGCATTGGCACCCTGATGACGGCCGATCAACCCCAGTCGCAGGCCTTCATAACGACACGAACTCCCCTCGAAATCCATGCAGCTGCCGTTCGGATCGCGACCCGCGTGATACTGATAATCGAAATCGCGACCGAGTTCCACGAGCGGGGCATTTTCGTTGCGGCAAATCTCGCGGATTACATCGCGCGGCTCGGGTTCGACAACGCCACTGACCAAGGGTACACCGGGCTTGACGATGCCGGCTTTCTCGCGGGCGATTTGTCCTAAGGTGTCGCCCAACTGCCGCGTATGGTCAAGGCTGATGCTGGTGATGACGGTAACAACCGGATCGCAAACGTTTGTCGAATCGAGGCGCCCTCCCAGGCCAACCTCAAGTACTGCAAAGTCGACTTTTCGGGCGGAGAAGTGCATCAATCCCATGGCCGTGGCAAGTTCGAAATAGGTAGGCCCTCCGTCAGCATCGTCACCCGTTTCTTTCAGAGCAACTGCGGCTTCGCGGTCCATAATGGCTACGGCCGGTCGCAGTCGATCAACCAGATCAATCAACTCATCGACCGAGCAAGGCTGGTCATCGACCACCAAACGCTCTTCAATCCGATCCAGATGCGGCGAAGTGAAAAGCCCCACACGTAAACCGGCCGACATCAATATCCGCGATATGAAAGACGCACAAGAGCCTTTGCCCTTCGTGCCCGCCACATGCACTATTCGAAGGTCCCGCTCGGGATTGCCCACCAGAAAAAGCAACCGCCGCATGCGGTCGAGTTTGAATTCCCGAGTGCGATACGGCACGGACAATGCCCGTTCGTAGTCGATGCGTCCAAACAGAAAATCGATGGCCGCCTGCCGCAGGGAGTCGGTTTTTTGTTTGTTTTTCTGGTTAATGGATGGCCCTAATGGCATGTTTGTATCCTTCGGAAAAAACACTACTACCAGAAAATTCTAAGGAAAAACGCTTTTTCGCCCTAAAGTTATTCACAAGATAAACTTTAATCTACGAAATACATTTCGTTTTTAGAGAATGCAATTTTCCCAAGATAGCGAGAACAACTTAGTCTAACTCCCATAGTACCGTTTGTCCCAGGGGGATCTGCATACCACCAGCATAAAACCCTTTATCATTGGGGGGGACGACGACTTGAAAGGGACTGATGGCCGACATATAGTAATGGTTTGGTTTATCGACGCAGCAATCGCTGGTGGACAATTCATCTTCAATTAACCGCTCGAATATTCGCCATGGGTAGAGAACCCTTGAGCCGCCAGTTGCGTATAACGTATACCTCAGTTTGGTTTTGCAGCAAATATTACCGGACTATAGTCTTCTCAAACATGTGAGGCAATTTATGCCGGACGACGTTATTATCGAAACGCGTAACTTAACCAAGGTCTACCGCGACTTTTGGGGGCGACAAAAGGTCAGAGCCCTCAAGGCACTGGACCTGGAAGTCCAACGTGGCGAGATCTTCGGATTGCTGGGCCCTAACGGGTCGGGCAAAACGACGACCATAAAGCTGCTTTTGGGTCTGCTTTTCCCCACCAGTGGCCAGGCATTGATTTTCAACCGCGATGCCACCGACGTCAAAAAGAACGAACGGATCGGCTATTTGCCGGAAGAATCGTATCTTTACAAATTCCTGACGGCCGAAGAAACGCTCGATTTCTACGGCCGTTTGTTCAAGATGCCCAAGCGACTGCGTCGCCAACGCACGGCCGAACTGATTGATCAGGTCGGTCTTTCGCGGGCCAAGAAGCGCCAGCTCCGCGAGTATTCCAAGGGTATGACCCGCCGCATCGGCCTGGCCCAGGCATTGATTAACGATCCGGAGTTAATCATCCTCGACGAGCCCACGACCGGTCTAGATCCATTAGGCACCCGCGACATGAAGGAGATGATCGTCGACCTCCGCAATCAGGGTAAGACGGTCATCATGTGCAGCCACCAGTTGGACGACGTTGAGGATGTCTGCGACCGCATCGCCATTCTCTATGAAGGCGAGCTCAAGGAACTCGGCCGTGTCGACAGCCTTTTGAAGGTCCGCGATGTGACGGAAATCCACGCCAGTACGCTCAGTGACAAGGCCCAGCAGGAAATTCGTGACATTATCAAGCGCGAGGGCAGCGAGGTGCTTTCGATCGGTAATCCCACAACCACGCTTGAACGACTCTTCTTGGATATTGTCAGCGAATCGGCTGAGCATCCAGGGCGACGGGTCACGGGAGGGGCGAACAACTAAACCATGGTCATCGAAACTCCGCAATATCCGTTTTTCGAGTGGCTACCCCTGTCACTGATGAGCTTCCTCCTGGTCTGTGGAAGCCTGTTGGCAGTGGCACTCGTATTTGGCTACCTAGTGGCGGCACTTCGCCACGGACCCATTAGAGCCTTTACCATTACCGCCCGCGCGATCGCCGACGGGATGGTAGATCTGGTAAGCATTTCGCCCCGGCGGGTGATGGCGCTAACGTGGTTGTCCATCAAAGATTCGATCCGCCGCCGCGTAGTTGTCGTTTTTGGTGTTTTTATTTTGATCATCCTTTTTGCCGGCTGGTTCCTCGACCCGGGATCCACACATCCGTTGCGTCTATACATAAGTTTCGTTTTACCGGCCACCAGCTACCTTGTACTGGCACTGGTTTTGTTTCTTAGCGTGTTCAGTATCCCAGCCGACCTGAAAAGTAAAACCCTGCACACCGTCGTCACCAAACCTGTTCACGCCAGCGAAATTGTGCTGGGACGAATGCTCGGTTACATCGCTGTGGGTACGATCATTCTGGCAGTGATGGGCACAATCAGCTACGTCTTCGTGTTGCGAGGCCTGAACCACAAGCACATCGTCACGCAGGCCGATCTGGAATCGGTCGGTACCACACAAGAAGCCCCGGATGGCGACTCCGAAGCTCCCCAATCCACGGGCATGCAGAAGGGCATAAGCGGCCGCGATCACGGCCACCGCCATGAGGTCAGAATCAAAGCCGACGGTCGCGGAATCTTGGAAAGAACCCACGACCACTGGCACCCCATAGTCCGAAAGACGGAGAACGGCGAAACCACATACGAAGTCGGCAATCCCGAAGGCATGCTCGTTGCAAGGGTGCCCGTCTACGGCAAGTTGCGTTTCGTCGATCGCCAACGTAAAGCAGCCGAGAAAGGTATCAATGTGGGCGATGAATGGGCCTATCGAAGCTACATCGAGGGCGGTAGCTTGGCGGCCGCCATCTGGAGCTTCGAAGGCATTACGCCCGAAGCCTTCCCCAAACAACTTCCGGTCGAAATGACCCTGGGAGTCTTCCGTAGCTACAAAGGTGATATCGAGAAAGGCATCCCCGGCAGCCTCTTGGTTCGCAATCCCAAGACGGGCCTCACAGTCGAGGCCAAAATTTTCCGAGCCACCGAATTCGAGACGGACATCCAGAACATTCCCAAAGAGTTCACGATCACCCCTTCGAATGTTTACTATCTCGACGCCATCAAGGTCTCCGAAGCCGAAAAGCATGCTAACGAAGAAAAAGATGCCAAAGACGAGAAGAATGCCCAAACCGCTCAAGCGGATGGCGAACAGGAAGCCGGCGAACAGATTGCTTCCTACAAACGCCGCGAGGCCGGAGACGATATCAAGAACAAAGGTAAACTGGATCTGTTCGAAGATCTGGTCGACGGCGATCGCGTGGAGATCTGGCTGCAGTGTCTGGCTCCGGCCCAATACTACGGTGCTGCCCAGGCTGACCTCTACCTGCACGCTAAAGACGCGTCATTCTTCTTGAACTTCGTCAAGGGATACTTCGGCGCCTGGATGCAAATGGTGTTGGTCGCCAGTTTCGGTGTAATGTTCAGCACCTTCCTCAGCGGCCCCATCGCCATGCTGGCCACCGTTGGAGTATTGATCGGCGGATTCTTCCGTACATCGGTAATAGAAGTCGCGCGGGGTGAAAACTACGGTGGCGGACCGGCTGAATCGATTATCCGTATATTCACGCATCAAAATGTTACCTCCGAGGCCAATCCCGGCTTGCAAACCGATGTCGCTCAAATGTGCGACGCCGTCATACAGCATTGCCTGGGTATCGCCGCACGCCTGCTGCCCGAGTTCGGGCAATTCAGTTGCGCCGACTATCTTGCCTATGGATTCAATATCTCGTCAACTTGGATTTCCGAGCATGGACTAACCGTATTGGCATTCTTCTTCGTACTGTTCGTACTCGGCAGTTTCATACTCAAGACTCGCGAGGTTGCCAGATGAGCCGAAATCGCTCTTTTCGTCGCAAAATCATCTATCTGGTTCTCATCGGACTACTCTTGCCCGCACTATATGTGTTGGGCCACCCGGAGGCGCAAAGCACCGAGGACGCGAAAGGCTCGCGTGGCGGCTGGTTGGCGCAAATCCGTAGCGAGCAGAAGCTCAGCCAGGCCCAACTGGGAGAAATAGATCCGACCAGCGAAACGATCAAGCTGGCTACATTCGGCTTGCGTCCCATTGCCGCAAATCTTCTATGGCACAAAGCCATCGAATGCAAGAAGAAGAAAGACTGGACCAACCTCTCGGCCACGCTTAACCAGTTGACCAAAGTGCAGCCGAATATCATCGAGTTCTGGCGTTTCCAGGGATGGAACCTGGCCTACAACTGCTCTACCGAATTCGACGACTATCGCCAGCGGTATCGCTGGGTGATTAAGGGGATCGAATTCATCAAGTTGGGCCAAAACTACAACGATCGTGAACCGCGGTTGCTGTCCAATATCGGCTGGATTATCTCCCAAAAAATAGGCCGTGCCGACGAACACAAGCAGTTCCGCAAAATGTTCCGCGAGGACGATGACTACCACGGAATGGCACGGTCGAAAAGCGAACGGGACAACTGGCTGGTTGGTAAGGAGTGGTATCAAAAAGCCGAGGACCTGGTCGACACCGAAGATGTACCCATCACCGGCGACAGCCCTCTGATCTTCCGCTCCAAGCGGCCCATGTGTCAAATGAACTATTCCGAGGCCATCGAAGAAGACGGTACCTTCGGCGAGAAAGCAAAGACTGCGTGGGAAACCGCCGAGAGCGAGTGGTACGAACTGGGACAGCTTGCCATTCCCACCACTAGAATAGATCCCACAACGAAAAAACCTCTCGAAATCCGCCTGGGCGACCGCGAACGTCACCTGGAAAAGGCCGCAGAGATGTCGAAGGAGATCGATTCCTTCGCGCCGGGCTTGCGCAAGAAGATCCTGGATGAAAAACGGGCAAAGCTCACCGCCAAACAACTCAAGGCCATGAACACTCCACCACCGGAACGTAGCGAAGAACAATATCGTATCGCCGCCGAAGCCGAGGCCCTGCTGGTCGTTACCGACAAGGAAGTGGCCGGTAAGGTCGAAGGCAAAAATCGCTCCAGGGCCTTGGATCTGGCCAAACAAGCCCGCCTGGAACGAGAGCGGGCAAAAATGACCAACAGCTATCGTAGTATCGTAAACTACGACCACTGGTTACTGCGGGCACAGGTCGAGCAGACCGACAACTTGCTCACCGCACGCAGACTAGTCTATGAAGGCGACGAGGCCTTTGCCTCGGGCAACCTGCCCGAGGCCGGCGAAAAGTATCGCGACGGATCAGTGGCCTGGATGAACGTACTCGCGCAGTTCCCGCAACTCATCCCCGACCGCGACACGGCCGAACAGGTCGACCACGTGATCAGCCAATATCAAAAAACACTCGACCAGCGCGATGAGCTTTTCCCGGCTGATTTCGCCCTTGCTCCCTTCGTGCAAATACAGGTGGCCGACGCTAATGAAACCCCCCCTGCACGGGACTTCGCCAAAAAAGCCCAAAAAGCATTGGCCGAAGGCGATCTCGACGCGGCCCGTGCATCATTTCGCGATTCGATAGCCGCATGGAATAAAGTGCTGGCCGCCGTTCCCAGCCTGAGACTGCTTTCCGATCGCAAAACCGTCAAAGAAATCACCGACCTCACTCGCGCTTACGCCGCGGTATTGAAGAACACCGGTCAACCCTTCCCCGAAAACTTCGGCTTGGAGTCGTTCATCTGGGTGCAGGTCGAACACGACGCCCTAACGCAAGCAGCCCGCAAAGCGGCCGACAAGGCAACTGCGGTCCTGGACAAGAAAAAACCGTCCAAGGAAGAACTGGCTGCCGCCGATAAGGGCTTCCAGCAAAGCCTGGCCGACTGGCGAAAAGTACTCGACAAATTCCCAAGTGCCATTGCCGACAAAAGCATCGCCGACGAGTTGATGATGACCATTGAACACTACAAGCAAGTGCTTCAAAAGCAGGATAAAAAACTGCCGGAGAAGTTCATCCTGCAGGATGTAGTGGACCGGTACGGCAAGGCGAAGAAGAGCTAGCCGTCACTCGAACGGAGAGCAATTGTCAGCGGCGGAACTACCCCCCGTCGCTGTATCTTTGGGAAACAGCATGCGCTGAATTGCAATTGGCCGATCCACACCAGAATAAGTGTCTAGTCAATTGTATCTGGACAATGAAAGTTCGGGCTGTGTCCAGATCGGCATCCCACTCTCGTACCATATAAAATGATTATAGTGAAGACTCCTAGAAATACAGTACTTACGTGGTACATACAAAACTAACATGGTATATACAAATAAAACTAAAACCAACACATCGAGATCGATGAAATACTGATCGAGGAAGATACACCAACCGATCCGCTTATGGAGGATCTCAAGCCTAACGTAGAGATGAGCTTCGATGTGATATCAAAGAAGCTGACAGTGCTTCTCAGCAACGATGCCTCCTACATGGGTAGTCCTGATGCAGGTCATCTGCTAACGGGCTTAGGTTTCAATCTCTTGCCGGGAGTTTTCATTGAGGATACTCTCAGCCGCGACAGCAGCATACTTCTTCCAGATGGTGCTTCCATTATTGATCCAAGAGAGAGCAGCGACATCATGCTCAGCCAGGATGATTGGGGGTACGTAACCGGCGGGAGTATGGGCCATTTTACCACCGTGGCTAAATCGGCGACCAACACTATTCTATCAACCATGAATTCAGATTCCGCGGTAACTTTTGCCGGTAATGCCGCTTCCAATAGTTTAATGGACTCTTTCGACTATGGCCTTCAAGGACTGGACCCCACTCCTGGACATAGCACCAAACGGTCAATTCGAAATGCCTTGGAGTTCGAAATATATTTGACCGGCCCCGCCGATACCGACTGGAACGGCCTGCTCGCATATATCGATGCCAATCCGGTTGTTGCCAGTTACGGATCGCCCGGCACTTCTGTTACCGTACCTGTCCCCGAACCGGCCATGCCGATGATGTGCCTCGCTCTGTTTGGTGTTACAATGGTTCTCCGTTCGCGACGTTTTTCCGCGCAATAAAAACACCAATAGCCATCGCCGGTGGGCGACCGCGCGGAACACTCTACGGGGTCTATACTTTTCTGGAAGATTATCTGGGCGTGCGGTTTCTCACGCCTGAGCACACACACGTACCTGACGTGGGCGACAAACGAGTGGTCGGCCCGGTCGATTACAACTACAGTCCGCCCTTGTCGTTCCGCCATAGTAGCTACGGTGAAATCAACCGCAATCCGGTTTTCGCCTCACGTATGCGGTGCAACACAAAAACCAAAGATGCTAAATTCGGCGGTATTACCGGGCGACATCAAATCAACCACACCTTCAGCCGTCAGGTGCCGACTTCTCGCTACGGCAAAGCACATCCGGAATACTTCACTCTGCGCGACGGCAAACGGATATCGAATGTGAAAAACGACTCGCGCCACACCCAACTCTGTACGAGCAACCCCGAAGTACTGCGCATCATTACCGAAAGTGTGCTGGCCGAGATCGCCGCAGATTCCCAGCGTACTAATGTTTCGGTCAACGCCCGTGCCAAGGGCATCGACAAGAATTGCTTCGCCCACGCTCGCAACTACGCCATCGACGATGCGATCGGCAAGGCGGCCCTCGATGCCATCGCCGAAGCAGAGGCCTTAGCGGATTCCGATGCGGTCCGCACCCGTGTCGAGAAGGCGAAGATCTGGGCCCTTCGGGCCGCTATTGGCGATCTGCCGAAACGGTTGTCCTGCGGCATGCGAGATCAATGGAGCCGCCGAGAAATCACCCTCAAAGACTTCCCCACCATGGACCAGGCCGACATAGATCGAAAACGCCCACACATGCGAGAAATGTTTGCCCTCTACAAGAAACACGGCGTCGACCGCTGGTCGGAAGGCTGGACGATCAAAGACGCCATGCCGGTGTTTCGCAAATTCTTCGGATTGAAAGAAGGTGAGGAATTCTGATTAGACTAATCGCAAGGTGGTTATTCACGACTTTATGTTTGTGTAGATTAGTTTTCTTGGAAAACTGCCTTGCACCGGACAAATCTTGGTGTCAGCCTGAGTGCCCAGATCATACTGTTTAAATAAAAGGTTCTTCACGGAATTTAGTGGGTGAAAATGATGTCAACTTGCCTTCGGCAAGAGGTTTTT
>JAFGTN010000188.1 GCA_016934075.1 Pirellulales bacterium | reverse complement strand
TGCCAGTCGGATCACTTCCTGCCGTTCCGCTTGGGACAGGGCGTCGCGCACGGCCCGCTTGATGCGATTTACCGCCTCGGCCGGCTCCACCTTCAGCCGGTGCGTCGAGCCGGAAGCACCCTCCAGGAAGACAACCCGGCCGCCCAATTCCGATTCCAACTGTTGCGCCACCATGCCGTAAAACGCCGGTGAGCGGACGCTGCCCG
The DNA here is from genome assembly GCA_016934075.1 of Pirellulales bacterium. GTDB lineage: Bacteria > Planctomycetota > Planctomycetia > Pirellulales > Thermoguttaceae > JAFGTN01. Next base: position 3,627 of record JAFGTN010000188.1, on the reverse strand, counting down.
ATAGCGTACCGATCGTATGTGTCGAGTGGCCAAATAACATTGCCCGAAGCCGATCTTTGGAATCGCGGAATGCCAGCACCGGCAGTTCCGGATCGAATGGCCCGGTAGGCCGGACTGCATCGTCGCGTGGTCCAACCCAGAAGATTTTCCCGTCGCTCAGCAGCAACCGGCTGTTGCTCCCCACCGTCTTTTCCTCGCTCTGCTTGAAGTGGAACGTTACGGGAGCCAGTCGGGACTTCGCCTCGACAACCGCATCATGAATCGCCCTTTGGACCGTTTTGCAGAAACGTTCGTCGCGATCGTAACCGTGCACACGACATGTACTGGGAGCGTGATGCGTGTGAGTGCAATGGATCATCACGTGGGAGGCAGGGATACCGCAAGTACGCTCTATCTTCTCAGTCACTGGATCCAATAGATCGCGGTTCATCATTAGGACGTCGCAGGCCACGATCGCCAATATCGCCCGCCCCGGCTTCTCCAGCACCACGGCCACGGCCCGAAGCTTGCCTTCCTGGCCCTTGACGTGTCGGGCGAGAATCCCACCAGCGATGACCATGGAATCGTCGGCAGCCAGTTCAGCGGCAGCCGCCCCCACTCGTAAATCGTCGGCGTGGGACGTCGCGGCGGCCGGTAAAATCAACACGACCGTCAAGAGTAAGGCCGGTAGACGCATTTGTCTCATCGTTGTGGTCCTCATATCCACGGAATACCCCATTTGTCTTCAACCAAGCACTAGTTTAGCATCGTAAAGTCACGATTTTATCCACCAATGCGTGGTGTTTTGTTCTCATTCTGACGGGTTACCAAGCTTCGACGAACCAGGACACCGCCTACTATTTACGGGCTATTGCATCTTTCGACGCACAAACGTGTACGGCCAATAGATCAACAGTCCGGAGACCATTGCGATCGATCCCCACATGATTTTCATCGGATCCGATGCGACCAGAAGCCAGACACACAAAACGACTGATGCAATGGAGATCGCCGTGCCATAAGGCACGCGGAAGTTAGTCTTCGCTACATCTTTATGGTGTCGAAGCACAGGCAGAGCGAGACAGGTGGGAATGTATTGAGCGAACCGGCCCACAATGGAAATCACCGCCAGTTCCTCGAATGTTCCGGAAAGCGCCAAACCAAAAGCCAAGGTTCCCGTAATAATGATGGCTACGCCCGGAGTACCTCGCGTGGGATGCACCCAACCGATAAACCTGGGAAAATAGCCAGCCTGGGCCAAGGCATAGAGACATCGAGGCGAAACGAGCGCGGATCCCGCATTAATTCCGAACACGGAGAGAAAAACTCCCAAGGCAATCATTTTGCCGCCAAAAGATCCTAGAAACGTGCTGCTGGCATCGATGACAGGATTCTTCGATCCGGCCAATGTCTCCAATGTCCCCGTGCATACGGCCCATACGGCAATGTAAATCGCCGTCGCCACCACAATTACACAAGCTAGCGCCAAAGGAATGCTTCGAGCGGGATTGCGCATCTCCGCAGCGGGAACGACCAGCACTTCGAAACCGACAAAGGCGTAGAAGATAAGCAGGGTTCCGTCCGCGATCGGTTTCATTCCGTGTGGGGCAAAAGGCGAGAAGCGCGAGCCATCGATGTAGAAGACGCCAATCGCAATGAATATAATAAGTGGAAGCAGCTTGGCTACAGTGAAGAAGTTGGTCACCTTCGCGCCCAGGGAGACTCCCCGCCAGTTTGCCGCAGAAAGACTGGCAAATATGAGGAAAAGGGCTCCTATACGGTAATCCGCTACACCCGGCAGCAGCGAGTCGGTTGCTCGTACCAATCCGTTTGCCAAAGCCGCCCAGGAAGAGATCCGCACAAACCATGTGATCCATCCGACCAGAAACCCCGCCGTTTCTCCGAAGGCCGCCCGGCTGTAAAGCATTGGTCCGCCGGTTCCGGTAAAGCGACTCCCGACCTCCGCGAAACATAGCGCCAGCAACGTACACAGCACGGCGGAAATCAGGAAGCAAAGAATTGATGCCGGGCCCAACAGGTCGGCGATCTCGCCGGGAAGAAAGAAGATCCCGGTACCGATAACTCCGTTCAGCCCGATAGCGGCGACGTCAACAAAACGCAGCTCACGTTTTAGCTGTTCCATAGCGATCAGACATTCATAGAAACACGGGAGACTGCGGGGGCTAAGTATTTATTGTGTATTAATAAGAACAGTTACTGCCGATTTATGCAATAGCATGAAAAATTATTGGACATTTCGCAATGCCAAATGACGTTGCAGAAACATGACTTCCACAACACGAATATAGTCGGTATTGCTACGCTTGCGGAAAATATGGCCTTCATTCCCAACATAGATGCCCCAAACATCGCGATCAAGCGAAATCAACCGATTGACTATCTTTTGGGCCTCGCTGAAAGGTACTCGAGGATCGTTAACTCCGTGTACGACTAAAAGGGGCGTCTGGATTTTGGCGGCGTTCCGCGACGGGGCGATCCGGTCAAAAAATGCCCGCATCTCCTCTGTGCGCTCGTCACCATACTCCACGCGCCGGCGATTTTGCCGATACGACTCGGTATGCTCAAGAAACGACGCGAAATTGGCGATGCCGGCGGCTTCAATTCCGGCGCGCAATCGATCGCTATAATGCACGAGCGAGGCCAGCACCATGTAGCCGCCGTACGACCTGCCGGTCACCGCCACGCGCTTGGCGTCCAGGTCCTTCTGCGAAACAATCCAATCCAACAGGGCGCCGATGTCGCGGACGCTATCTTCTCGCTTCATGCCGTTGTCAAGTGCTAAAAAGGTCTTGCCATATCCGCTTGAGCCCCGTACATTGGGACAGATCACCGCACAACCTAATTGGCCTACATAGTATTGGATGCGGCTCGAAAAAACTGGGCGATACTGGCTGGCTGGTCCGCCGTGAATCATGATGATTGTGGGAACGGGATTTTTGGGGCCGGCTTGCGGCGGGCGGTACAGGAAGGCGCTTATTTTACGGCCATCAAACGACGGATAACTGACCAGTGTCGGTTCGACAAATGAATTCGGGTTGAGCCCGCCCGTCACGCTGTGTGTCCATCGCGTCAACTCTCCGCTTTTCAAGTCAACCGAAAACACGTCCCGCGGCGCCGTGGGCGAATGGAGCGTAAAGCCGAGTTTTTTTCCATCGACCGAGAAACGTGCGTCGCTGACGATACACTGAGCCGGCAAGGGGAGTTCTCGTCGCGTGCCGCCATGTTCGCGCACGAACAGCCGGCTGGTACCCTCCTGGTTTACCGTAAACGCAATGCTTCCGGACTTTCGGTCGATGGTCGTCTCATCTACGTCCCAGGGAATATCGGCGGTCAACCGTGTGTACTTTCCCGTTTCACGGTTGAAAGCCACAAGCTCGTGAAACTCACTGAATGCATCGGTAGTCATGTACACTTCACGGCCGTCGGGGGAGAATAGCAGGTTTGTGTAGAACGCCGGATCTTTAGTCGCGGTCGGCAACATGGTTAATTTATTAGTGGAAAAATCAAAAACCGCCGGGTAGGATTCGAGAGCAGATACACGCCTCCACATCAGCAGTTGCTTACTGTCGTTTGACCAGTGGCTGGCATACCAGTATTCGTCGGTAACGAGATGAATGCGCTTCAGCG
>JAFGTN010000017.1 GCA_016934075.1 Pirellulales bacterium | reverse complement strand
TCTCTGCATCGTTTAGATATAATTTGCCGGCTGCGCCGCCAATTTATATCTAAGTGCCCTTGACTCGCAATTTTGCAAAAGTCCAACCGATGAGTCTATTCCCTCGAAAGCAGATAGTCAACGAGGGTGGAAAAGATGATGCCCCTGGTAGCGAAAGCCGGTATGCCGGTTTGTACCCGGCTATTGTGCTATGTCGTTAGCGAAAAGTTTTCAAAGCATACTTCGAATCCGTTTCCTTTGGGAGCGGCCAGCATCATGCCAACTTGTAACGCGGCTTGCTCGGTAAGAAACGTTTGTCGAATCGTTTCGTATTTTATGCCATCCAAGGAATAACTCACGGTAAAGGTTGTATCGTTTCTCTCGCATTGTGTCCAAAACGACACTGGAATTTCAATCGGTATCACCGACCAGTCGGACCAGTCGCGAGTGACCACGACACTTGCGTAATGCTTGCCGTCCATGAATTCTATCCCGCACTTGAGCCATGTTCGTTCGTCCGCTCGCACCATCAGACCGGCCTGGTCGTATAGAGATTGGTATTCGGCCGTCTGTTTTACTCGTACCGTGAAATTGCCGGCGACCGATTCGAAATAAAAATGGCCGTTGTCTCGGATTCCCCCGTCATGGGTTTTTCGCCAGAAATCTGTTCCGGCGTTTGATGTTGCGATCAACCGGTTTTCCAGGGCGGCCCATTTCGCTGGTTCGTTCAGCCATTGCATGAGTGTTTCCTTTTTGTAGTACGCATTTTATACCAATTATTGATGGATCCCACCCCCTTTCCCATCATTCATGGCTCCAACCGAATCTTAGCGTAGCTGATCGTGCCCGATTTTCCACTCTGTAAGCCCATAATATCGATCGTTTTCGACGGTGCACATCCGGCTCGGGGTGTGGCAATGAAGAAACTCGTAAAGGGCGTCTCGAGCGGCACTTTTTTGGGCGAGGTGACCGATCCGTCGGGCAGTATTTCGATCAGCCGGTTTTCCGCAAACGAGCGTGCGTCTTTATCGGTGCCGGAAACGTACATCAGCACAAAGAGGCGATCGTCGGGGGTAATATGGAATCGACCGGTGCCGGGATTGATATTCGGACCGTCCTCGATGGCGATTAACAGGGTTCGCCGTGAGGCGACTTTCCCCTCCCGGACAACGGCATATTCGAGCGAGCGCGACTGCTTGGCCTCGGGGAAGAACTTTTCTCGCAAGCGCTCGTCCAGCGCCTTCTCGCACCAGAGCAGATGAGCCGCGCCCTTGGCGTCGACCCACAAGTCGCAAGGACGCAACCAGCCGCCGGTTTCCTCGCGGCTGGCTATTTCCACCCAGGGCCGAAATTCACTTTTACCGATCTCCGGTGTCCAGGTGTAGAACAGCCGGCGGAAATCATAGTCCCACTTGCGACCCGTTTGTTTGAACTTTTCCGCGCGCCAAGCGGATTTCGGTTCCACGATGTCGCTGACGCCGCAGAAGTGCACGGCTCGGTTTTTCAACGCCACCGTGGGGTAGCAAGTGCGAATGGGTTGCGGCTTTTCGTAGTCCGCGCCCCAAGGCCAGGCCAGCTTGCCTTGCGCCGACCACTTGCCCGCGGCGTCGCGGAACGCCCAGCGGGAATGCGTCATACCGATGTTTTGCATCAAGAGCATCTCGCCGCGTGGGCCGTCGGCGGCAAAACTGCGATAGGAATGTTCGGTGAATTTCGGCGTACCTTGCCAGGTGGGCAGGATGGTTTTATATGGAGCCTTGGGATCGGCGGCTGAGAATTCTAGAATCTCGGGCCGCGCCGGGCCGCTGTCCAGGTCTGGGACCAGCGTGGGATTGGCGGAGAGGAAAAACCGGCCGTCCGAAAAAGTGACCAGCGGGCAAGGCTCGCGAGTACGACCTTTTTCGTCGACTTGTTCCAGTTTCCATCCCTCTGAACCTCGGCCGAAAAGCAGCCAGCGGCAGTTGTTCAGGGGTTTAACATTTTCGAGAGTTTCCAAGCCGCTTGCGAAAACCCGCTCGCCCACACGCACAAGGCACGTCGACCCATAGCACCACATGGGCCCCGCCCCGTTGTCGGCCGATTTGAACGTGTAGACATCTTCCTCGATTTCGACTACCGGACTTATTGGGCTGGAAAGTTTCCGGGCGGTCTGATCCTCGGCCGCCAACGCGTTGTTTCCTACAAAAACGATGAGCAGAAAAACAGAGAATCTTTGCATGGCGAGGCCGCCTTATGTGTAAGAATACCGGCTGGACCGGCGAGCGGAACTTGCGACTACAGTCGTTGATTATAGCGGACATGCGACGGAGTGCAACAAGAACGGACACGCTCTTATCGGAACGTGCACGGCTTCTGATTCCCGAACGGCTCCAGCGAGATCCGGTCGCCGTCGAGTGTGACTATGGCGTAGGCGTTGTTGGTCGGGCTGGCGCCTTCGACCATGGCCTGCAATGTGCAATAGTGGATGCCGCCGATCTTGGCGTAGTCGCCCTCGTGTTTATGGCCTTGGAACACGGCCAGCACATTCCCGGCCGATTCGAGCACGCGGCGTACCTCCGGGGCGTTTTTCACACCCGTGGATTCCTTTTCGTTGTGCAGGTTCTGGTGTATGAAGACGATCGACTTCTTCCGGCCGGCTTTCTCCAAATCCTCGGCCAGCCATTTTTGCTGCCAGACGGGTATCCACGACTTGGTCCAGAAGAAATTCCCGGGCTTGTATGAGGTTTCATCCGGTTTGAAATTGGCGTCGAGTACCACGAAATGATAAGGACCGGCGTCGAACGAGTAGTGGCTCTTTTTGATCGTCGTGCCGCAATTGGCCAGGAACTCGGCCTTGGTCAATTTGGTTACGCAGTGGTTGCCCAACACGTAATGCCGCGGCCCCTTGAATTCGGAATAGATATTGCCGATCTCGCGAAGGTATTTGATGTCATCCTTCTTGCTGGCGCCGGCGTCACAGAAGTCTCCCAACTCGGCTACGAAGGCGACTTTTTCATGGTTGAAGGTTGCGACGGCTTCCCGCAGCTTGGTCACCGAATCGCGATATCGGCGGATTCCGTTGGCGGGAATGTCGGCATAATGCACATCGGTCACCAGACCGAAGGAAAAATATTTACCCTTCTTCTCCGCGGCCGTACATCTCCGCATGAGCGTCATTGTCGCCATGCCGGCCGCTGTCGCCGCTAAAAACTGTCGACGGGTAGAGTGCTGTGTGTCCACGTATCCTATCCTGAAGTCTCAAGTCTCAAATCGCAAAAACCTCCGCTCCGTCAGTCGCTTGGCACACATAGACAGTCGGTTCGTTGCCGGTTTCCTTGGCGTATTGCTCGGTTACGTTTTTGGTGAAGACTTCGGTTTGGGTCCGGTCGACTATGGCTACCGCGCAACCGCCGAAACCGGCGCCGGTCAT
>JAFGTN010000187.1 GCA_016934075.1 Pirellulales bacterium | reverse complement strand
TGGGCGTGATCGCCAAGGTCGGCATGGATGTGGGCGGCAAAGTGCTCAAGATGCGTCGCGACGGACACCATCTAATTAAGATGCTCTCCGGCCGGACCGTGCATCCCAACTGGGGACTGCCTGGCGGCGTTAGCCGCGGCATCAACGAAGAGCAACGCGCCGAAATCGAACAACTTGGCCGCGACGCCATCGAGTTCGCACAATTCTCGCTGCAAGCCTTCAACGATATCGTGCTGGCCAACAGCGACTACGTCGATCTCATTACCGGTGGTGTCTACACACACCAGACCTACAATATGGGTATGGTTGACGAGAACAACAAGACCAACTTCTACGACGGCCTGATCCGCGTCACCGCTCCCGACGGTTCGGAGTTGGTAAAGTACGACGCGCAAAACTATCGCGACAACATCGCCGAGCGTGTCGAGCCCTGGTCCTATCTGAAGTTCCCCTATCTGAAAAACGTCGGCTGGAAAGGTTTTGTCGACGGCATGGACTCCGGCGTCTACAAAGCCACACCGCTGTCGCGCTTGAACGCCGCGGACGGCATGGCCACGCCGCTGGCCCAGGCCGAGTACGAAAAATTCTACGAGACGCTGGGAGGAAAACCCGTCCATCACACCCTGGCCACGCACTGGGCCCGCTTAATTGAACTGCTCTACTCCACCGAGCGTTGGGTCGAGTTGGCTACCGACGAGGAAATCACCAGCGACAACTATCGCACCATCCCCACCGAAACGCCCACCGAAGGCGTCGGTTGCGTCGAGGCCCCGCGCGGCACGCTCACACACCACTATGCCACCGACGAGCGCGGCATCCTCACCATGGTCAACCTCATCGTGGGCACGACCAACAACAACGCCCCCATCTGCATGTCGGTCAAGAAAGCGGCCGAAGGCCTCATCAAGAAAGGCAAGGTCAACAGCGGCCTGCTGAACATGGTGGAAATGGCATTTCGGGCATACGACCCGTGCTTCGGTTGCGCCACGCACAGCCTCATGGGCCAGATGCCTCTGGAAGTCACGATCCGCAACCCCGAAGGCGAAGTCCTCGACCGCATGTCGCAATACACTTCGTAACGAAGATGTCGGCAAACCGATAAAACATAAAACGGCATTCTCTTCAACGCGAGGAGAATGCCGTTTTGCTTTGAGTATGTCACCAATGGAAAGATACCATGCAGCAACTCTGTGTAAAAATGCGATGCAGTCAGTACACCGCATGTATCGTCTTGCTGCTGGTGGGCATGGCAGTAAGTATGCCGGTGGTCTGTGTCCGAGCTGCCGAGAAAGACCGGCGGCCCAATATCCTCTTCATGTTCACCGACGATCAAAGCCACCGTTCCGTGAGTTGCTATGACGAGTCGCATCCCTGGGTGGAAACCCCCAATATCGATCATTTGGCGGCCGAAGGTATGCGGTTCACCGATGCCTATAACGGCACGTGGTGTCTGCCCGTGCGGGCCATGATGCTCACCGGGCGGCAACCGCACGGTATCGAGGGGCTGAAAATCAAGAAAAATCCCGAGGGTAAATACGATCCCGCCGTCTGCCGTTTCTGGCCTGCCGAACTCCGCAAAGCGGGATATCATACGGCCTTCATCGGCAAGTGGCATCTCTCGCCCGACGCCGGGCACGGCCGCGACTGGGACCATTCGATTGTCTGGAACCATGCGGAACTTCGGAAAGCCGGTGGATACTACGTCGATCAAAAGCTCAACTTCGACGGCGGTCCGCATAAAGCGGCCGGGGGCTATTCGACCGATAACTATACGCACTACGCCGAAGAATACATTAAACGCGACCACAAGAAGCCGTGGTTCCTGTGGCTGTGCTACGACGGAGTGCATCAACCGTTTACGCCTGCTGAACGGCACGACGATCGATACCGCAACAACGAACCGGTACCGATCCCCAAGGATATCTATCCACCGCGGCCCGATAAACCGCGTTACATGAAAAACTATTGCCAATGGAAGCGGGGAAAAGGCGGGCTGCCCGAACGTAGGGGCAAAACTCTGCCGGGAGCCGTGCGGCAATACAACCGGGCCGTGCTGGCGATCGATGAAGGCGTAGGCCGAATTGTGCAGGCATTGAAAGAAACGGGGCAACTGGATAAAACGTTTATAGTATTCACCTCCGATCAGGGATATGCATGGGGACAACACGGTTTTCAGTGGAAGGTTGCACCCTATGATGATAATCTGCGCGTGCCGATGATTGTGCGTATGCCGCAGCGCGTTGCATGTGGCACGGTCTGCCGGCAACCGATTGGCGGTTTGGACCTGATACCCACCTTTTTCCGCCTGGCCGAGACGCCCCTGCCATGGAAGATGCACGGGCACGACCTCAGTCCATTGTTAAAAAACCCACAAGCCCGTTGGTCACACCCGGTGGTGCTGGAAGAACTAGGATGGGCGTTCGGCTCCGAGACCGACGGAGGCATGACCAATAAAAAGGCATTTCCCAGCGTGCCCTGGTGGCTGTCTATTCGCAACGGCCGCTACAAATACATATGCACACTCGTAAAGGACGAAATCGAGGAACTGTACGACTTAAAATCGGATCCCGAAGAACTGCACAACCTGGCCCTACAACCAAAACATCGCAGACGGCTGACGGCGATGCGACGGCAATTGATCGAAGAACTGAGACGCACAGATGCCGGACTGGCAGAAAATCTACCCGCTCCAAAGCGATTGGATTAGTGTCTTAGAACGTGTGCAATAGTCCAGCACTGGCGGACTCCGCGTAGAGCGACTTTGCCCAGCCCCAGGGTGATGTAGGTGATATAATCGGTGTCGGGTTTTGGATGCGTTCACGCAGACTCTAATTCCGACGTGCAGTTTGGACAACGAGTAGCCTTGATTGGGATGCTGGAGCAGCATTTCGGGCAGTCTTTTGTTGTCGGTGGCTTAGTCGCATCTTCTTCTTTGTGCTTCAAGCGGTTCATGGCCTTGATAACCATGAAAATGCAAAATGCGACAATGGTAAAATCGAGCACGGTGTTGATGAACTGGCCGTAATTGATCGTGACGGCTTCAGCCTCGGTGGTCTTTTCTCGTAACATTATCGAGAGTTTGGAAAAATCCACATTGCCAAGCATCATACCGATCGGTGGCATGATGACATCGTTGACCAGGGATGTGACGATCTTGCCGAACGCCCCGCCAATGATGATACCGACGGCCATGTCCACAACGTTGCCTCGCATGGCAAACTCTTTGAACTCTTTCATCATGCCCATAGTGCATGCCTCCTTTAGACCGGTATTACCCATTTTCTATCAGCCCGAATATGAACCTGGCTGAACACAGCCTGCAAAATACCATCGATGGCTAAATTTTTCCATGCATGAACCACGACTTCCATATAACGGTGACTACAGCGACCACCTGAGTGATCGTAGCTATTGAAAGCCCAAGAGCATTATTGGATCAATGATATAAAGTCTATATAAACTCTATGTTTTATCGTATTTACAAGGAGTAGTCTCACATTTGCCGCGCAATAACAATTGCTTCTCCCTCGGCCGGTCCACACGCGAGAAAAGTCCCGGTGTTGGACCATATCGCACTTCGGCCCGCCGACAACCAACCGCCCGTGCCCGCGCCGTAGTTCGCCATCAGTACCGCCATCCGATGTTCCCGTGCGTATCCTTTCAACAGTTCTGTGTCGCCCTTATAACCATCCGGTGTGATAAAACAACTCGTTTCGTAAATCGTCGCTCCCCGTCCGACCGCTTCGGCCGCGTGCTCCGCGTGGTTTATGTCCGCACAAATCGCCACACAGACAAGATCGTCGTCAATCCCCGATCATAGCCCGTCAATGATAGTTCCGGAAAAACCACGGGCATTATACATTAAAGAAAAACTTACCATGGTCGTGGCTTGCATAAAAGAAGCAATGTGTGTTCCTGTATTTTTCTTTTCTGCATCAGCTTATCGATCAATAACGATTGCTTTGAATAAGATGTTAACTTATTATCTGTCAATGAATTAGTGTCAGTCAAGACAATGTAAAAGAAACCTTCATGGAATTTAGTGGGTAAAAATGATATCAACTTGCCTTCGGCAAGAGGTTTTTAAGGCATGCGCGAACAAAAGTATATTGACTCAAGCCAAACTACAGGGAGATAATGCCATGATCTGATGAAGCGTAGGTAGGCACTGCTCCCAAGGAACTCCTTCCCCATACTTTTGTTAGCCCATGCCTAAAAAAACCTTCGTGCGTAGCACGACAATACCATTTTTACCCACTAAATTCCGTGAAGAACACAAAAAAAGAGATCACCGAGAAACACGAATTGTGCCGAGAAACGGAGAGATAACACGTGAGTAGAATTCAATTCCGCGGTCCGGCCGCCGTTTGGGCTTTGTGTCTTTTGTTCGGTTCGGTGCCGGCCTATGCCCAAGAAAACGGGGCTGCGGCGGTATCGGAAACGGCCGAGAAAATCGTCACCTTCAGCGAGGCCCCGGGCGGGATATGTTCGATCGTCGGAGCAGATGACGCCCAATTGGCGCTCGCGCTGGCCAAGCGGGGAAGTTTTGTCGTCCAATGCCTTGCCAAGACACCAGAAATTCGCGACCGGATTCGGCGCGAAATCCGCGCCGCCGGTAAATATGGGATGGTCTCGGCGGACGTGCTTTCCGGCGGTCATCTGCCGTACACGAATAACCTGGTCAATATCGTCATCGTGAATGATCATACGAAGACCGGCGAGAACGGGACCTCCGTGAACGAAATACTCCGTGTGCTTGCGCCGCTGGGAACCGCCTACATTCGCGTTTCGGGCTCGAAATCGAACGAGCGGTCGGAGCGACTCACCGAGAGGCTCCGCGGTGCCGCGGTCGCGGACCTCGGTTCGGTCGAATCCGGCGGCGCGTGGATTCGCTTTCACAAGCCTTGGCCGGCCGATATCGACGAATGGACGCACTTTCTTCACGGGGCCGACGGCAATCCGGTGGCGCGGGATCGCGTGATCGGCCCGCCGAGGCATTATCAGTGGTTGTCCGATCCGGTGTGGATGCGGTCGCACGAGACCGATTCGAGCATCAGCACGCTGGTCACCGCCAAGGGTCGGCTCTTCGCAATCGTCGACGAAGCACCGATCAGCCTCGCCGGTCGGCACGCCCTTCCCGACAAGTGGGTGCTCTCCGCGCGGGATGCATTCAATGGCGTGCCGCTCTGGAAGGTACCGATCCGCCGCTGGGGCTGGCGTGAATGGAAGCCGTCCTGGTTCAACACACGGCCCGGCGACGTCCCGCTGAACATCCAGAAGCGGCTCGTGGCGAACGGCGACGACGTCTATGCCACGCTCGGTTACTACGCCCCGGTCTCACGGCTCGACGCGAAGACAGGCAAGATACTCCGCACATATGAGAACACCG
>JAFGTN010000186.1 GCA_016934075.1 Pirellulales bacterium | reverse complement strand
GCCACGGTGCACATGTTCAAGGACCAGCACATCGATAAGAAAAACATCGAATGGTCGCCCGAGGATGATAAGAAGAGCCCCTGGGACTACGAGTGGATGCACTTTATTCAAAGCATCCGCGCGGACAAGCCCCACAACGAATGCCATCGAGCCGTAAAATCCGATTACGCCACGCTGATGGGCCGCGCCGCGGCGCACTCGAATAACATTGTCACCTGGGACCAGGTGGTGAATTCCAAGTTCCAGTTCTGCGATTACCTCGATACCATAAACGAGAACAGCCCCGCGCCGGTCAAGGCCGACAAAGACGGCTTCTTCCCGCAAGCGGTGGCCGGACATTGGAAAGAGCTTTGATGTCAAGCTAGAGAGAAAATTTAGTTCTGGACTTTTGCAAAATTGCGAGTCCAGTTCACTATCAAAACATGGGCCGGGTTAAACACCCGGTCCGTGTTGTTTTAACAGGCCCGCTAGTTCGACGGTTTGAATTCCGCTTGTAGTTCCGCCTTTAGGCGGCATCGGCATAATTCCCCCTCGTGCCTTCCACACCCCCTTTGCGTGTTCCGTATGGGATTTCGGAATTTTTAGGTTGAAACGCTTGACACGGTCGTAACATACGGCTAATTTGGGGTATGCGGGCTGTTTGGCTTGGTTCACAGCACCTGGAGGAAGAGGAGGTAGCAAATGAAAGTCAGATTAATCGTCGCCTTCATAGCCACCTTGTCCGCCGCGCATCTTCAAGCAGATATCATGCTGATTGGCCCCGGGAGCGATATCGGAGCAACTCAAGTAGACGGCGATGGAGCAAGGCTCAACATCACGCGCGTGGCGACCAACCTGACGGCGGACGCCTATAACGTTGTCGAATTTTCGGTCGATACGACGGGCACAAGCGGTGTGGTCCGGCCGTTTCTTGCCATCCAGAACGGCCTTGGTCCGGCGGAGTATCAAACCGTTTGGGTCGGCCCCCAGTTCATCCCAACCAGCGACGGTATCCATTCCATTAGCTATACGCCGGGATTTCAAAAATTCTCGCTGGCATCCGCGGCCGACATTTATGCCGGTGTGTACCACAATGGCACATCCAAAGTCATGTTCAACACTGTTCCCACCGTGACCGATCATGACGGTTCCCCGACCGAACCCACCGCGGCGGGAGAAACAATAGATGGATTCAGCAACGAGGGCTTGAACAACCGAACGTATGCGTATGAAATCGGTGTTGAACCGGCCCGATTGATCGGAGCGGGAACCTCAATCGCTCACAATACGGTGGACACTCATGGAGGTGGTCCGCGATTGAATGTGGATGATAGCTTCACGCTCGAACTCCCCGCCGGTACCTACTCGGCAACCAACTTTTCGTGCGTCTCGGGTCAGATCGGTCTGGTGACGCCCTTCTTGGCGAAACTCACGTCAGACAGCCTGAACTACCAGGTCCTGGCACTTGGCGATACGGTGGATGTTACCTCTACCGAAATCCAAACATTATCGGGAGCCTTCGGTGGGGATAATGTCTTCACACTGACCGAAATGACGACCATCTATGCGGGCATCACCAACCCCACGGGGTCGGATAACCCCGTTCGCCTCCAGAATGCGAGCGGATTTACGACGGACCACGACAGCACTCCGGTCACGATCAGTTCGGTCGGACAGTTGCTGGCGCTTTCCGACTTCAATAATCTAGACCTGCAACGCACATACGCCTTTTCCATCACCGTGGTTCCCGAACCTTCCATGCTATTGCTGGTAGCGATGGGAATGTTGAGTATGGCGCTTTTCGGTCATCGACCGCGCCGATAAAAAAAAGCTCAACGGTCCAGATCAATAGAGAAGAGGCGGCCGTGCTTCCGCGCGTTGTCAACTTGTCTATTCACATCCAAAACCGCCGCAAGCGTCTGGGCTAACTGTCTATTCTCTGTCCTCTATCCTCTCTTCATCCCCTACCGCCCTTCCCCAGCTCGGCGAAAATCCCGCTGTTGTTCCGCCGGTTCGAGCTTTTTGCTCTTCGGGGCCGACAAATCCAACTTACCCGTCGCGCTCATTATCGTATTCACGCGTCCTTTTCCGCTGGTGCCGACGTATATCATGTGCCACTTGTCGCCGATGCGCACGGTGGTTACTCCGTCCAGTTCTTCCTCGTCGTACGTTCCTGGCGGCCCGTTGGTCATTAATTTTCGGCATTCGCGCGTGAGCGACTTACCGTCTTCGGCAAGGTAGATTTCGTAGAGTTCCAGATTACGCTTTCGTCCTCCCGACGACCGGTGACCGCAGGAGCAGATTGCGACGAATTCTCCATTGCCCAAGCCGGTAATGGTATTTGGATCGATTGTGCGCCGGCGGACAATGCGGTTGCCGTCGATTGCATGGCCTTCCAGGCTATTGAAAATCTGAATCTTTTTCCAATTGACGGCATCGTTTGACGCCCACATCGCGCCGTAGAAATCGTCGCCGCCCCCGTGCAACGAGTAGCCGACGTACTTGTAATCCAATGCGGGAAACGGATTCGGTCGCCAGCGGAAGTATCCGGTATGCCCGTCGCCGACTTCCTTCTTGGGATCGTAGTCGAGGATTACGGAATCCTTCTTGCCGTTGATCCGCTCAAAATTCACTCCGTCCGGTGATTTTGCCAGCATAGTCGATTGCCGATGCCCCGCGCCGCTGTTGTGGTAGGTCATGAAGACGGTGCGATCGATGATGTTAACGTTCGGTGTTTCTGTTTGCCGGCCCTGGACTTTGTCGACGAATATCGGATTGGCTTTCGGCTTTTTCTCAAGATAGTCGAAGTCGCCGTCGGCGAGGGCCTGATCGTATGACTTCCAATTCGCGGGATCTGTGGGGGTTCCGTTGCAAACATAGAGCCAGATTCCGCCTTTTCCGCGGTCGTGGTCGGTGGAAAAGTAAAGGGCGTAGTCGAAAGGAAAACCTTTAACATCCTTCATTGTGGCCAGCGTAGTGTAATAGGGACCGGGTGCCGGCATGCCGTCGGGAGTGGAGATCAGTTTACCGTGTTTTTTGAAGGTGAAATGAGTCGTGTCGAATTTTTTATTACTTTGTTCTTGCGCCCCCGGTAAAGCTTTTATTGGGGAAATCAAAAAAGAGCCGGTCAAAATAAAAAGAAACGTCGTTTTGAATAGGGTGTTCATGGTCGGTCTTTTCATAAATTGTGTTTCAGGCTTTCTGCCCGCAAGGGAGAATCGATAAAGGAAAACAATCACAAGTAAATCGAGGAATACCATTATCCGCCATCCCCCCGGTGCATGCAAGCAAGAGCCGTAAGTTTTTGACATCCGTTGTGCGATTCGATATATTTCGACTATGGTCGACACATTGTCCCCATAATCATTCCTTCATTAAAAGGAGAACCACAATCATGACACGCCTTCACCGAGTGGTCTTATCGATTGGTTTTGTTCTCGGCCTGACGGTGTTTACCATGGCTGCCGAGTCCGAAAAAGCCTCGCCAAAAGGGAAAGCCGCGTCGCGGCCCAATTTCGTTTTCGTCTTTGCTGATGACTGGGGATGGGGCGACTTGGGATGCTACGGGCATAGCACGATCCGCACGCCGAACCTCGACCGTCTTGCGCGGCAGGGTACGCTGTTTACGCAGTTCTACGTAGCCTCGGGCGTCTGCTCGCCCAGCCGCACGGCCATCATGACCGGACATTTTCCCGCGCGGCATGCCATTCACGGGCACCTGTCCACGCCCGCCTTGAATAAAAAACGGGCCATGCCCAACGCGCTTGACGCGGATGTGACTACCGTTACGGATCTTTTGAAGCAGGCCGGATATGTCACCGGCCATTTCGGTAAGTGGCATTTGGGTCCAAACCAGGGAAGCCCCGCGCCATCGGAGTACGGCATTGATGAATTCAAGGGTGTAAGGGATTTTCACGAGAGTTATTCGCTCTGGGGCAAGGAGCTACGCGCGCAGTCTACGCCGATGATCATCGATGAAACCATCAAGTTCATCGAAAAACACCGCGACGAGCCGTTCTACGTGCAGGCGTGGCTATTGGATATGCACGCTACCTTGATGCCCAGCGAGGAACAGCAGAAGGCCTATCCGCGTCATAAAGGCGCTTTGAAGATCTACTACAGCGCGGCCACCGATGCCGACAAACAGATCGGCCGTCTGATGGCTAAACTGGACGACCTAGGGTTGGCCGAAAACACCGTGTTTGTTTTCTCCAGTGACAACGGCCCAGAAGACATCGTAATCAGTAACGCCTCGCACAGCGGCGTGGGCAGTGCGGGCCCGTTCCGTGGGCGCAAGCGTAGCCTCTACGAAGGTGGTGTGAGGATGCCGTTCATCGTGCGTTGGCCGGCGATCACGCCCAAAGGTAACGTTGACGATAAGTCGGTTATCGGTGGGGTGGATTGGCTGCCCACCATTTGCCGACTGGCCGGGGTGGAGTTGCCTGGGGGATTGAACCTCGACGGCGAGGACATGTCGGCGGCCATTCGCGGCACGTCCACCACGCGGAGCAAACCGCTCATGTGGGAATGGCGATTCAAAATCTTCGGCCATATATTGCACCGCAGCCCCATGCTTTCCATCCGCGACGGCAAGTGGAAACTGTTGATGAATCCCGACCGCAGCCGCGTCGAACTCTACGACATTCCGGCCGACCCCAGCGAAATGAATAACCTGGCCGCCGAGAACGTGGAGGTCGTCGAACGATTGGCCAAAACGGTATTAGCCTGGCAAAAAACGCTGCCGCCGGGACCAGTAGAACCGGTGGCCGGCAAAAACGACTACCCCTGGCCGCAACCGGCGAAGTGAAAGTTATCTGACGTACCTGGTGCGTCGCGGACGCACCCTACAATCCCCACGGCTCCAACACTTTCGCCAGTGCCTCGGGGCTTTGCATATATGAGAGCATCACGCCGTAGTTAGTGATCGGCACACCGGTATTTTCCAGGTCGCGGATCCGCGCCGACATCTTCTGGGCGTCGATCATGCAGCCGCCGCAATGGACGATCAGTTTGTAGGCCTGCAGGTCTTCGGTCTCGTGGAATTCGCGGCCGAAGGCGTGTTCTATTTGCACGCCCGGGTAGTGCTTCTTCATGTAACGTGGAATCTGCACGATGCCGATATCCTCGCCGATGCGTGAATGGTTGCAGGCTTCGGCAATGAGCACGCGGTCGCCCGGCCGCAGATCGTCGAGTGCCTTTACGCCTTGCGCGAAGAGCCTCAAACGTCCTCGGCTTACGTGATTGATCATCACAATGGAAAAAGTAGTGAGCTGCACATCCGCCGGGCACCATGGGTACATGACGTCCATGGCCTGCGAGTCGGTGATGATGATTTGCGGCCGTTTGGCCAGACCGTCGACCACGGAGAGGAACCGTTGCTTCTCTTCTTCTCTCATGGCCGGATCGTCATCCCGGGCTTTGCCCAGGTCCAGGCGGAATGAGAGCGGGTAGGACCAGTGGCGGGTGATGTGTTCTTCGACCATGGCCTGGGGACGGAGGTAGCGGCCGGGCGGGGTCTCGACGTCCATGGGAATTATGAGCACGCAGTATTCGTGTTTGCCGAGGAAAGGCAAAAGCGGCGTGGCCTGATTTTTTGACTCGAAGTTCTCGATGATGAAGTTCAACAGGGGCTGACGGTGATTTTCGTCATTCGCCACAAGGGTGATTTTCTTGTGGAAGCTCAGCAACCGGTTGTCGGCCTCGATTTGCGAGATTTTTTCGCGGTCCGCGTTGGCAAACACGTTGTAGATCATGAAAATCTGCTTATCGAGCCGGCGGGCTTCGGTGATGAGTTCAATTTCGGGCCCGAGGTCGCCCCGGGCCGGATCGATCACCAGCAGGACGAGGTCGCATTCTTTTAGGGCGGAAAAAACCTTTTTGCGTTTCTTTTCCCCCAGCACCCCTTCCTCATCCGTGCCCGCCGTGTCGAAAAGTTTGACGGGACCGATGCCGTGGATTTCCTGCATGGCGATTTTCGTGTCGGCCGTGGTGCCGGCAGTCGAGTCCACGATGGACGTCTCCTGCTGCGTGAGCAGATTCATGACGCTGCTCTTGCCCGAGTTGGTCTTGCCGAAAATTCCGATGTTGTCGCGCTGGACTAGAATGGCCATGACGGTTTTCTGCGTAGGCCGGGTCGCGACCCGGCGTTTATTGATGGTGTGAGTACATCGCCGGGTCGCGACCCGGTCTACGTTTTACATCTTCTCCACAACCTCGATGCCCAACAGCTCCAGCCCCTTGCGGATTACCCTTGCGGTCAGGTCGCATAGCAGCAGGCGGCTTTGCCGCAGTTCTTCGGTTTCGGCCTTGAGGACGTGGCACTGTTCGAAGAAGGTCGAGTAGCAGCCGGCCAGTTCGAACAGATAGTTGGTCAACTGGTTGGGGCGGTAGTCCAGCACTACCAGGTCCAGGGCCTCGCCGAAGCGGAGCACGGCCATGGCCAATGCCCGTTCGGCGGGGGCGTCGATGGTGATTTTAGCGCCGCCGGCTCGCAAGGCCTCTACGTCGACGTTTCCACGTGCAAAGATACTTCGCACGCGGGCGTAGGCGTATTGCATATAGGTGGCCGTGTTTCCGTTCATGGCCAGCATCTTGTCGTAGCTGAAGACATAATCGCTTTCGCGGTTCTGTGAAAGGTCGGCGTATTTCAGGGCGGCTATGCCCACGCGATCGGCGATTTGCGCGCGTTGTTCGCCGGAGAGTTCGGGACCGGTGGGCTTGGCGTCGTCGTTTTGAGCAACGATTTTGCCGGCTCGGGCAACGGCTTCGTCCAGCAGCCCTTCCAGGCCCACGGTGTCGCCTTCGCGGGTTTTGAACGGCCGGCCGTCGTTACCTAAAACGGTACCGAAGCTGACGTGACGGAGTTCGAGTTTGTCGTAGCCCAACAGTTCGGCCGTGGCGAAGAGTTGGTCGAAGTGATGGCCTTGGCGGTGG